>JAFYTG010000014.1 GCA_017558945.1 Clostridia bacterium | reverse complement strand
GCGTTTCCGGAATAGGTGGTCGTGTATCCGTCAACCGCATTCTGCACAACGGAAAACTCCTCACCGCTTGACACCTTTTCAAAGGTATGCGTCCATTTGCCTACGGAATTGATTTCAGCCTCGTCAACCGTCTTGTCCTTGAGCATAAGGTCAACGTTAACGCTTTCGGGACGCTTGCCGTATGCATTGTCGTTGTCAACCCATACGACCTGTACGTTAACGTCCTTCTTAGTGGGCGTAACGGGAGGCTTGGGCTCATCGGGACGGACGGGATTTATTGGATATTCTTCGGCTAAAAATTCCCAGTCAAGATATCCGATTTTATTCTGATACTTTGTATCGAGTTCACGGGGAACCTCAAGTGTTACGTTTAAATCTACCTCACCGTTGAGATAGAGAGAGCCGATAAGCACCCAATCCGTAAGCGTCGCAGTTTGACTCGCGGGAGCATCGAACAAATAATTCGTAGGGTCAGTATCTATAAGGTCAACCTTGAGCTTGAGCTGAGAGAGAAAATCCTCTGAATCCTCGTGAGCACCGAGTGCTCGCATATAAATCAGGGTTTTGTAATCTCCTGAGCCCTTATTTGACACGGTGATTTTTTGAGTGAAGGTGTCACCCGGCATAACCTCCTTGAAATTGGGAAAGAGGTCGGTTGTCGAATAGCTTGTACCGGGGATAAATTCAAAGCCTGAATCGTGTCCGAGAAAGACAACTCTTGCATTCCGGGCACAAACCGTTGTCGCAAGCAGGATACAAAGGATAAGAAAGGAAAATAATACTCTAAATTTCTTCATATTTCCACCACCTTAATCCTCTGGCCAGCCTGATGCTGTATAGGTGTCCGTGCCTACAATGGGATTGTTCTTAGACTGTACTGCCTGAGCCTTTACCGTTAAGGTAAGAGTCTTTCCGATATAAGCGTTGTCAACGCTGTCACCAACTATCTCGACGTGCGAGAATACGAGGGGAGTGATTTGTCCGGGCTCAAGTATGCTCTTATAGTAATACCATCCGTCAACGAGCTGCCAATCGTTCTCGTTGATGTTAAGCTTGAAGCATTCCTTGCTCGGAAGCTCTTGGGAATCAATTCCGTAAACGATCTTAACTCTGAGGTAGAAGGGCTGTTCACAGATGTTTTCAACGCTTACCTGCTTGCTGACAACATCTCCGGGGATGATATAAACACCGTCAACGGGGAAGTCGGTTCCCTGGTCGGTCTTTTCATGTATTTTCATCTGTATGTCACCCGAGGTGATGACGTTTGTCGCTTTACCTATCGTGGAAAAATAAGCGAGAGAGCCTTGAGTGATAGTGGTGAAAAGTATTGCAACGATAGCGATTGTTAAAAATTTAAGCTTAAGTCTGTTAAACTTATTCAACACAAGACCTCCTTTTGAATTATATTAGTAATTTATGTGTCGATGAAAATGATAAATTAAAGCTGTTTTATACTCCTGACGTTATATAGCGCAACGCATTATCGTCCTCATTATGTTATGAATTTTTTAGAGGAATCAACAAAAAGTAAAGCTTTTTATTGATTGTTTAATTAAACTTGTTTTGTTGGCATTGTTCATAAAAGTCTGATTGCTTTGTATACCATCCCTCCCTTGTGGGAAAGGAGGGACAGTATAAAGGTGAAAATATGCTTAAAAGCCATGAAGCATCTGTACTATGTGGGATAATACCTGACACTTATTTGCTTTCAGCATTTGCCGTTTTCACGGCAATCAAAGAACACAAAACGCGTTTATGCTCTTTGATTGCCGCCCACTCCGAGTGGAGTGGGGAGGCTATTTCGGGTTTATTAATAAAGCACACCGTTTACATATACGTCGGTGTTATTTGCTTCAGCTCCCATTGCGGTCTTAACTCCTGCCGCAACAGTGTCGTTTATAACGTAGAAGTCAATGTTACTTGTGTTGGGGTTATTTGACTCGCCGTTGCAGAACCAGCATGAGTTTCTTCCGTTGAGAGTAGAAGGAATGAACGTTACGTCGTCGCCGTTGAGATATACCTTTCTAAGCTCGGTGCATCCACGGAAAGCGTATCCCTGAATAGAGGTGTTACCCTCAAAGGTAATTGTTTCAATCAAGGAAGCGCCGAAAGCAGTTTCACCGATTGTTTCTACCGTTGCGGGAATAACAAGATTCTTAATGCCGGACTTCTGGAAAGCGTTATCTGCAATTGTTGTAACTGTGGAGGGGATTACAACCTCTTCAAGAGCCGTGGTTGATTTAAACGCACGGGAATCGATTGTCTCAAGACCTTCATTAAGAACTACCTTCTTAACAGATGTAGAAGAGTCAAATGCACGTCCGAGAGAGGTTACGGTTTCGGGAAGAACAACTGTCTCGATTTGATCATTGTGGGAGAGAGAGTAGTTTCCGAGAGTGGTAACTCCTTCGGGAACGGTATACGTACCGTTAACGATTGTAGCATCCTGAGTGTCGTAAAGGATTACTTTGCCGTCGTCACGATTAAAGAGAATTGCGCCGTCATCGAGAGTCTCATAGTCTCCACCGAAGGTGTACTCGAATTCTCCTACTACAATGTAATTGCCGGTCTCAACGTTGGTAGTGTTGCCATATCCCTGCTTAATTGCTTCTTCTGCGGATAAGGTCTCATAAAGACGGAATTCTACGGTGAGAGTAGTGCCTACGTTTTCACCTGTGAGGTCAACTGCGCCGCACTGGAAGCCCTTTCCGTCGTTGCCGTATCTACAGATTTCCTCATAGTTTACGTATAATCCATCTGCCATAGAAGCAACGAGACGGATTTCCGTATTAGCTGCGATATCATCGGAGGAAGCTAAAGCAACCCACTTGTCGTTGTTAAGTGAGCACCAAGCATCATAATAACCTGCAAGAGCCATACTGTTTGCAGGAACTTTTGCATCAGCCTTTACTGCAAAGTCTGCGTGCCAGTATCTGTATTCGGAATTCTGTGCGTCAGCATAGGATTCGGTGGGCTCAAACTGGTATCCGACGTCAAGCGGTCTTGCACCGATATCCATACCGAGCCTGCTTCCCGTGGTATCAATGCCGAGATCTACAAGGGGTCTTACAAGTGCGCTGGGAAGCTCGGGAGAGGGAGCGGCAATATCATAATCCTTGTCAAAGCTGTCAATCTCGTATGCGAGCTGAGTTGCAATAACCTCAACGTTGAAGTCAGAGCCGATTGCAAGGTCCTGATACTCGTTGCCTGCGGATTCCTTCATCTTAAGAGCGATAGTGCAGGTCTTGGAGGAAGGATTGCCGTTAGCGTCATCCTCGGAATAAAGAGTGCCCTTAACGGTGTTGGAAATGTTCTTGGCGGTACCGAAAAGCTCGGTGAGAGTGCCGAGGTATACACCGTTTTCAACGTC
Organism: Clostridia bacterium; assembly: GCA_017558945.1. Lineage (GTDB taxonomy): Bacteria > Bacillota > Clostridia > Oscillospirales > SIG627 > RGIG6353. The sequence goes on along the minus strand of JAFYTG010000014.1, from coordinate 4,937 downwards.
TGCGCGGGTAAGCTGAGTGGCATTATCGAAGTAGTAAACGTCGATTACGTCTGCAAGCGCGCTTACCGTACCGTTGGGAACTATACGGAGCATATAATTGAATGCAAGGCTGCCGTTGTTAGAAATCTTAACGTGCTTGCTTTCTGTGTAGCCGGGCTCCCAAAGATCGTTGTTGAAGATAGGCTTTGTGGAATCAGATGCATCATTCCAGGTGGTAGTTGCAGGATCCAAATTACCTTCTGCCCACTCAAGAGCAACTTCAAGAGTACCTGACTTGATAATGTTTCCCGTGCTCGTTACGCTGTCGGTGAACCACGCAAACGTTGTACCGATAAGCATAGATGCACAGAGAAGAAGGGAAAGTGCACTCAAAAGAAGAGAGTGCTTTGTGCTTCTCTTTGTCATTTTTAATGACCTACAATAATATTTTTTGGCTTTTGTGCCTACCGTTTTGTAAAAGCCATAAGACAAAACGGCATAGTTACGCTCGGTACTTAATAAGTACCGTTTTTGCTGAATTTCAGCAATCAAAGAACATAAAGCTCGTTTATGCTCTTTGATTGCCGCCCACTCTCCGCGAGGGGAGTGGGAAGCAATATAAAATATAAATTGTTTAATTAATTGTAACGGTAGTCTTGGAGTTTTCGTTGTAGATATTCAAGCTACTTAAAGCACTGTCAACGTTTATACCCTCAACGTTGAGCGTTACGCTATTGAGTGCGGAGGGGTCAATGTTGATAAGCACCTTGTTGAGCGTGTAGTTTTCTGCAGGCTTAAAGGTACAGCCGATAACGTTCATAGTAACGTCCTTTGTACCGCCCTCGTTATAAATCTTTATAGCTCTGTCGCCGTAGTAGAAGGTGCTGTTTTTGATGTTTGCAACAGACGTTCCGTACTGGAAGATGTGATAGAATTCTTCTCCGTCCTGAACATAGGGAAGGAAGGTACAATTATCAACGTTTACCGTGTTGCTGTAAAGTGTGAATACACCTGTGATAGTACAGTTTTCGTAGTTAGCGATTGCGTGACGGGTATAGTCAATACCGCCATACCAGCCGTATCTTTCGCCGTTTGTTCCGTCATTGGGGAGAGAAACGGTAGAAAGCTTGAGGTTTTTATAAGTGATGGTGTTGTTCTCTGCGATATTATGACCGTTGAAATTGATAGCCGCATCCTCTGTGATACCCTTAATGGTTACGGTAGAATTAGACGGAGCAAATCCTTCCGTTAAGGTGATCTCGCCTATAACCGAAACGTCGGAAGCACCTGAGGTAAGGGCGGATTTGAGCATATTGCCGTTTGTTACACAGTTAGATCCGTCTACAATCAGAGAAGCACTTCCTATGTTATCAAGGTCGTATTCGTTAACCGTGCATCCCGTAAGAACGGTATCGGTGTTTACAGGAGAGAGTGTGCCAATTGTACAACCTTTGAATTCAACGTCTCCTGCGCTGTAATATTCAGCCTTGTTCGCAGTGGTGTTTGTAATTGTAGTGGTGTTAGTACCGTATTCAACGAAGTGAAGAGTTCCGTTAACGGTACAATTTGTGAGAGTGAGATTGAGGTTGCCCTCGGAGCCTACAAAGCCGTAGGGGAAGGTACAATCAATAAAGCTTACGTTGCTTGCAACTATATCACCAACGGTTGCATTGATGAGTGTTAAGCCGTCACCGACGAGACAGCCCTTATATGAGCCTGACCAATTGTCGTTAACCTTGATGGTAACGCCGTCCTCACAGATAACGGTGAGGTTGTTTGCAAGCTGGTTGGATTTGGTGATGGTGTATTCACCTGCGGAAAGATAAACGGTTGAATTATCAGACGCCGTGGTAAGAACGTCGTCAATGTTTGCATTAGTGTCAACAGCGTCCATTACAACTACGTTCATACCGTATGATACGCTTGCAGAGCTTGCTGCAATAAGGTCGTCGGCAGCCTTTTGGCTTGCTACGTAGAAAGTGATGCCGGATGCGTTACCGGTCTCCGCGTTGGTGAAGGTCATACCTGCCGTTGCGTAGGTGGGTTCGCCAAGAATATATACTGAGGTAAGATTCTTGCATGCGCGTGCAACATAGTTTGTGGATGCTCCGCTACCGATTACGGGATTGCCGTTGATAATGATTGTCTCGAGACTGTTATTATATGCAAAAGCGCCCGTATTGATTGTGGTAACGCTTTCGGGAATGGTTATATCCGTCAAGCCGGTCTGCTGGAAAGCGTAAGCATCAATAGTAGTAAGTGTAGAGGGGAGAACAATTGAGGTAAGATTTGTATTCTTCTGGAATGCTCGGTTGCCGATCTTTTCAAGACCTTCATTGAGAACAACCGTAGAAACCTTTGACTGAGAGAATGCAAAATCGTCAACAACGTTTACAGTAGAAGGAAGTATTACGGTTTCAATCGTTGTATTACCTGCAAGTGCAGAGTGTCCGATTACAGTACATCCTTCTACAACGTTAAGTACGGAACCATCATAATCCTCACCAATCTCAATGAGAGTGAGGTCTGTGCCATCGAGTCTGTATAAAGCACCGTTTGTGTAGGTAATACCCTCGTCGTAGGTATTGTCAAATGAGTCTGACTCATAATCAAGCTGGGTTGCAAGAAGCTGAATTGCAAAATCAGTACCCACCGTCTTGCCCTGATATTCATTTCCTGCAGATTCCTGCATTTTAAGTGCAAGGGTGATTATTTCCTTGTCACCCGAAGCAAGCGTTCCGTTTGCGGTAGCGGAAATACCGTTAAGTGCTTGGGTAAGAGTACCAAGTCTGTTGCTATCGTTGAAAACGCTTCTGTCGTTTTCTTCAACCTTGATTGCAGGGTCAATATAATATACGTCGATTACGTCGGCAAGCTTTACTCCGTCCTCGGTTAATTCACCGCTGGGAACAATGTTAAGCTGATACTTAAGTGCAAGAGAGCCCTCGTTTTCAATCTTAATATGGCGTACCTCTGTATAGCCGGGTTCCCAACGGTCGTAATCAAAGATTGCTCCGTCAGCAGCGTTTTTCCAAGCGGCAGTATCGCTTGTGGGATCTGCATCCCTGCCGAGCCATTCGAGTGTTACTTCAAGTGTACCTGACTTAATAATATTTCCCGTGCTCGTTACGCTGTCGGTGAACCACGCAAACGTTGTACCGATAAGCATAGATGCACAGAGAAGAAGGGAAAGTGCACTCAAAAGAAGAGAGTGCTTTGTGCTTCTTTTTGTCATTTTTAATGACCTCCAATAATATTTTTTGGCTTTTGTGCCTACCGTTTTGTAAAAGCCATAAGACAAAACGGCATAGACGTTATGCGGTGCTTAAAGCACCGCTTTGCAGTGATTTCTCACGGCAATCAAAGAACACAAAGCACGTTTATGTCCTTTGATTGCCGCCCACTCCGAGCGGAGTGGGGGCATATATGCGATTGATTATTCGGAAATAGCCTCTGCCTGAAGGACGAATTTGCTATTTGCTGCGTCCCAAACCGTAGTATAGCCGTCGTTAAGGCAAACGAGCTTAGCCTCGTCACCCTCGGTGTATACGTAGTCGTTTGCGGGCTTAAAGTTGAATTTGCTAAAGTTAGCTGCAGTAGTGCTTGTAGTAAACTTTATGGTGTTGAATTCCTTTGCAAGATATGCAGTGTTGTGGTTTGTGCCAAGACCGTAGGAGATAACACCTTCGATGCTTGCATCGCCAATGGTCAAGCCCAAGCCTCCGGAGTATGAGAAGTTATCGGAGATGGTACCACCGGTGATCGATGCGGAGTTATTGTTAAGGTAGAATGCGTTGCTTACACCGTTTACAGAGTTGTTGTAAACGCTGCCGCCTGTCATAGTAAGGCTTGCGTGATCACAGAAGCGGATAGCGCCTGCAAGCTCACCTCCGGTATTGTCGTGAAGGGCAAAATCTCCGGAAATGTAGTAAGCCTCGTATGTACCGGTCCAGATAGCACCGCCTGCGGAAGCTGCGGAGTTGTAAGCCATTTCACCACCGTTGAAGTAGTAATAAGCTTTGTTACCACCCCAGATAGCACCGCCGGTACCGTCGGAATAGTTGTGGTTGATTTCGCCGCCGTTCATTGTGAAGATTATAGCGTTGTAACCGTTAACCATACGGAACGCACCGCCAATGGAGGTAGCGTGGTTGTAATTGATCTTTGTGCCCTCGTTGATGGTGATGTCGTCACCGCCCCAGATAGCGCCTGCCGCAGAGGTGTTATTGATGACCTGAGCACCCGTAAGTGTGAGAGCTCCGCCGCCTCTTGTAGCAAGTGAAATAGCGTTCGCGCCGCCGTTGTTCTGAATAACGGTGCCTTCGTTGAGAACGATCTTGCCGTTACCCTCGGAAGCAATGAGAGCGCCGGTTGCAACGATACCGCTGTTTGTAGTACCACGCTGAAGGGTCTCGTTGATCTCGCCCGTCCATACTGCACCGCCGTCAACGGTTACGTTGGTAAGAGTGAACGTTTTGCTTGCATTAACGTTGAAAACAAGCGCGGTGAAATCGTTTGCACGGCTGATCGTGTAACCGTTACCGAAAATCAAGCTGTCAGAGGTGATCTGTATCGTCTCTGATACGGTAAAGCTTTTAGCAATTTCTATTACGGGCGTATCTGCTGCGAGAGCAGCCTTAAGCTCTGCCTCGTTGGTTACCATGGTTGCTTCTACGTAGGTTACGTCAAAGGTGCTGAAGCTATCGGTAACAAAGGTGATAAAGCCGGTCGTACTGTCATAGGTGAAATCCTCAGAGGAAACTCTTGCACCCTCGTGGAAAAGCTCAACGTATCCAAGGTTCTTGGCTATGTAGAATTTAACGGTTACGTCCGAGCCTGCCTTATGGCCGCTGACTGAGATATCGTAGGAAAGTATGGAGCTTCCTGCGGCAACGGTAACAACCTTGCTGTCGTTTGTGTGCTCGACGTTTACGTCAATGGCTGAGCCGTCTGTGGTG
>JAFYTG010000115.1 GCA_017558945.1 Clostridia bacterium | reverse complement strand
TACGGTAGTGGCGAGGTTTGTTCAGAGCCAAAAACATATGATTTATTCGAGAAAACTCATTTTTGAGTTTTTACCTTAATATTTATCTTATCTGTATTTGTTTTGATATACAGTCTCATTTGCTTATGCTTTCTTGTTTTTTGGCGGTCTGGACTTTTTTTACATCTCCTACTTATAGGTGTATTTTTATTGCTTCCCATTCACCGACCAGACTCTCAATATCCCACGCTGCATTTGCGGGGGAGGTTGATGGCAGACATATAGCCGAAAGGGTAGGGTTGTATTTTTTGAAATACTTGTCCGAGGTCTTGCCGTTTGTGAAGATTGCCTTGATGTTGCTATACTCAAGTATCCGCGTAAGGTCGTTGGGCACTACGTTTTTTATCGAGCTGTCCGAGCTTCCGATTATATCGCAGGAGGCAATGCTATCCCATAGCGCTATACCGTTGTCAAGGAGCATACGCTTCTTTTCTTCAACGCTTTGAGGAAAAGGCGTCTCAAGAACGGATGAGAGCACCCTCCAGAAGCGGTTTTGCGGATGCCCGTAAAAGAACATAGCCTCACGGGATTTCTGAGACGGAAAGCTTCCGAGTATCAGTATTTTTGAGTCTTTGTCATATAGTGGCGGTATCGGATGCTTGATCATTGTTTACCTCTTGGCATATCTTCACAACTATAAGCTTACACACGAGCACCTCGAAATGAGAGCAGGTGATAAATTTTACTCTTAAGCGTGAAATCCTGTTATTTAATCTGTTTGTTATCTTTTATAGAGCTTCACAACTACAAGCGCACATGCGAGCAGCGCGAAGCAAGAACACAGCGTAATTATGGTTGACTTATTTGCCTGCTGATTTTGATTCGGTGCTTGTGTGAAATCTTGTCTGCCGAAATTGTCGGGTCTCGTCATACCCTCGGGGATTTGCCAACCCTCGTTGGTGTTGGGTCTCGTCATACCCTCGGGGATTTGCCAACCCTCGTTGGTGTTGGGTCTCGTCGTACCCTCGGGCATTTGCCAATCCTCGTTGGTGTTGGGTCTCGTCATACCCTCGGGCATTGCAGAGCCTTGAGGTCTTGTCATACCTTGAGGTCTTGTAGTGGCTTCGGGGGTGATTGCTTCCTCGGATTCTGTTTTTTCATTGGAGGGAGAATTTGATTGATTTCCTCTGTTACCGAAGGGATTGTTTCTGTCACCGCCACCGAATCCGCCTCTGCCCATTGAGCCCATATCACCGAGGTTGAGTCCCGTTACCTTTACAAGACTTGAGGAATCCTTGGACTGTTCGTCACGTGTTGAGGGGATAGTACCGTTAAGCTGTCCGAGAACGCTTTCTGTTCTCAATTCACAAAATGCCCGGAGCGTTTCCACACCCTTTTCAAACTCTTCAACCGTACAGAATTTTGACGGATCCTTTTCAACGTACGGCTTTATAAGAGAATATGCCGATGCTATGATACCGTCAATATCAACACCCTCTACAAGCTGACGGTAGGTGTTGTGATAAAGCTCTGTGTACTCTTCGTTTTGGAAGATCCAGGCAACCATAGGTCTGTCACTCATATTGCCCGACGATACGGGAGTATCAATCGGAGAGTTTACTGAGCTTGAAGCATTTGAGGACTGAAACGAGCCGAATGCGAGGTTGTAGTCCCAAGGAATCATAGAGAGCTTACCGTCGTTTTCGTGCAGATAGTAGTTGTGTATGATAGTACCCGTGTAGCTGTCGCCGTTGACTACGTAATCGTGTACGGCAAAATAGCGTATAACCGCCTCAATATCCACGACCTCCTCAATTCTTTCACCCTCCGAGAGTGCCTTGAGTGCTTGAATGAGACGGGCTGAATCCGAATCGGTTACGTCAGTCTTTGCATTGCTGAAAATATTAGGATAGCTTTCGGGATCATCGTCGATGTACTTGAGCTTGACGTCGTCCGAGCCCATTCCACCTCCGAAGCCACCGAAGCCGCCGAAGCCGCCTCCGTTATTCTTAGCTTGAGACGGATCAAAGCCCTCGGGTATTTTCATTTGAGATGGGTCGAAATTGCCGAATTGGCTTTTGCCTTGTCTGTTTTCGGCGGTTGCGGATGCATCATTCTCAGAGGAGGCTTGATTCATAAAATCATCCATATCAAAATCTCGACCGTTACCGCGTCCGCCGCCCATTGACATACTGTCGGGCTTGTAAAGCTCACCGCGGCTATTGTAGTTACGCTCAAGAAAGCCGTCCTCAACACCCTCAACTGCAAGGTAAAGTCCCCAATCCTCTCCGTTTACCGTGATATAAACGAAGCTGCAAAGAGGAGCGGAAACGCCCATCTCGTTCATCAGACGGTAGACGAGATAGTCCTTCATCATAGTGTTGTCCTGAATGAGATTGTTCAGGCTTAATTTATCAAGCCCGTAATAGCTTTTCGTGGAATCGTAATGGTCAAATTCTATTTTGAAGCTGTAACGATCACTGTTCATTGACCTCACGCTTGACAGAGACGTGTTGCCCTTTGCACGTATTCCTACGTTTTTGTAGCCTTCTCCGTCAATAACGACGGATATCTCGGTGTATTCCTCGTTTTCGCAGGTCTCGATAAACGTGTCCCAATTACTTGCGACAATGTCCACGGTATGAACTCGGTCGGTGTCGAAAAGTCGTCTTTCGTAGCCCATCGTTTTTTCTGCGCTGACAAGCCCAAGTCTGTCACCGAGCATAAACGTAACGGTGACAATGACCGTTACGGCAATAATACACCAGGCAATAATATTAAAATAACGGCTTTTAGACATATCAGCTCATATAGTCGCCGTTGTAGGAAACGAGCACTGCACGGGTAACGCCGTTTATTGAGGAAAGGGTGTTTACAAAATCGGTGTTGTCATCCTTAAGACGAATCTCAAGATTTAATTCGATAAGACCGCTTTGTACGCTCTTGCTCTTGGTAACAGCCTTAACGGTGTTGGCACGGAGACATTCAACGGCAGATTTCTCGGCTTCACCGTTTTCGCAGGTGATAACGGCTATGTAGGGATGAGTGTGGGATTTTCTGTTTACAAAGATAAGAAGCACGATACCGATAACCACGCTTCCGATTACCGCAAGAGGTATCATACCTGCCGCAAGCACGATTCCCGCGCCTATCGACCAGAAAAGAAAGGCAATGTCAAGCGGCTCCTTAATGGCTGTGCGGAAGCGGACGATTGAAAGCGCACCGACCATACCGAGTGAGAGCACTACGTTTGAGGTCACGGCAAGAATTACGGTCGCGGTTATCATCGTGAGGGCAATAAGCGTCGTGCCGAAGCTTGACGAGTACATAACGCCCGAGTAGGTCTTTTTGTAAATAAGAACGATGAAAACGCCGATGCCGAAGGCGAGAATGAGGGTCAGCACCATATCGAAAACGCTTATACTGGTGACGTTTTCCAAAAAGCTTGATTTGAAAATATCGTTGAAATTCATTTTTAAAACTCCTTTTTAATCGTACATTCTACTGCTTGCATATTTTGAGAAGGCTCCCGACCTGCGTGAATCGAGCTGAACGACGTCACGGATGATATCGGGAAGAAATTCATCCCACTTTACCTCCATTATGATAGGGGAGGGAGATATAGGCACCGTCGGACAGTCGGGACTTAAAAAATCCGTTCCGCCGAGTCCAGTTCTGATGCCGTAATCAAGGGTCACCCGCACGTTGCCTGCGTTGAATACGAACGGCTCGCGCGTGTAATCAACTATCGTGCGCGGTCGGAGACCTTCACTCTTCAGCCTTGAATAGAAGACAAGGAGGATTCCGTCCTCGCTTTTTGCCATCCAGTCAATATCTCCGCTCACGATTTTTTCGGCTTGCTCACGAGTGAGCCTTGTACTCTGCTTATTGCCGAGCGAATTGTCCTTGAGCTTTCTTTCCAGCTTTATTACCGAGGTGTCTCCGTTGTAGTAGCGTATACGCCATTTCTCACGAATTGCCACTCCGTCCAGCTTTTCTCGAAGCGCCTTATCCTCAAGGGTGTCAAAGTAGAGACTCCGTATTTTGTAAACGCCGTCCCTTGCGTATGGGTCGGGATGCATTACCGCCCGAAGCCTTTGCCGTAAAACGCAAAAATCGGATTCGGATATCTCACATTTTACCTCGTGCCGATACTTCATTCAGTCACTCCTTTGCTTTTTGTTTGTTGTATATTAGCACTATTTTGTGAATATTTATACAAGTGTTTTAAACGGATTAATAAATATACTGTAAATAAAATGTAAATAAGGAGGAGTTTTGCCTCCTTATGATTTAAAGGTATACGGGTCATACGGTAAACGCTTCAAGCCCCTTTGCCATTCGGAAATAAAGGAAAAGGCTTGTATGCCGTCTTCTTCGTATCGGTATAATTTGCAGGTGGTTGCGGTTTCCGGACCGTAGTGGTCAAAGTCGGCGTGAAGGACTATAAGCGCCTCCTTAGAATAATCGTATGCCATAAAGAGCGTATATACGTCACCATAGGATGCGTAAACGTCAAATATTCCAATGCAAGCCCCGTCAGAAATAAGACCTATCTCACGGTCGGATAGCCTTTGAAAATATGCCGTGTGACCCGTAAAGGATATTTCTCCGATTCTCTTTTCGTCGGATAGGGGAGTCTCAATTGGCTCAACCTTGCTCCACTCGGCATTGTTGAAAATCTCTTCGGAATCCCATTCCTTGCCGAAATTGTTTTTGTAAAGCGTTTTTAAAAGAAGAAGGGACAGCTCGGATTCGTTTGAAAGCTCGTTTGGATACCATTGCGTGCGGTAAGCATCAAAAAGAAGAGACAGTACTTTTTTGTGATTGTTTTCAAAAGCATATCGCATTTGCGAAAAAAACGCCTCGGGCTGACCTGTTGTGTAGTAGTGCTTTAAAAGCTCGTAGGTTACCTCCTCCTGAAGCCTGCTGAAATCCTCGTCAACGTCGTACATTCGGAGAATTGACTGCATAAGCCTTTCTCCAAGCTCCTTGTCCTGACTCTCGTCCATTCCGAAAAAGCTTCCGTAGGCTTTGATAAACGCCTGCTCGGTTGTCAGATTGCGGAGGGAGAGGGAGTGAAGTCCCTTGCTGTAAAACAGCTGTGCTTGAGCAAAGAGGTCCTTGTCCGCAAGAGTGAGCCTTAAGCCGTCAATTAATTGCTTTCTTGCATCGCTCGGGAATTCGGGTAGGCTTTTCTGCTCTCCGTAAAACCATACGGGCATATGTACCCGACCTACAAGCTCTTCGATCTTTGGTATATCGGATTTTGAAATGCCTGCGATTACAGGAATGATTGGAACTCGTTTGTTGATAGCAAGAGGAATTTCGGTCTCAAGCACGTATTTTGATTGAAGTATATTCGGAGTGAGAAGGAGTATGAGAGCATCGGCATTGGTTATTGCCCACGCAATTTCCTCGTCGTATTTTTTGCCTGCCGTGAGTCCGCTATCCTGCCATATTGCAACGTCAAGCTCCTCAAGAACGTGTGTCGCAAGCGCTTGACATAACGGCAAAAGCTCCTCGTCGGAATGACGGTAGCTTAAAAATATTTTTCTTTTACCGTCGGGAAGTGCTGCCTTTCCACTTTCGGCATCTTTTCTCGTTATAAAGGTAAGGTTGTTGTACATATGCATTCCTTTTTTGTACTTGAATGTTGGTACTCGTTTTTTGAGAAATCTTTTTGCTTTTGAATTATAACACAGAATTCAATTGTTTTCAAGTTTTCACGGCTTTTCGGAAAGCTTTTGTTATAGACGAATACAAAAAGCAGGCGTTTAAGCCTGCTTTTTGGTGGCGGAGGGAGTGGGATTCGAACCCACGTGTGCTTGCGCACAAACGGTTTTCAAGACTTCTTACAGTCGTGGTCAGTTTAGGCTACTTTATGGCGACTTGGCTCATTTCAGTTCCCTTAAAAGCCTTATCCCTCAAGGCTTTTTGCCTCGTTTTGAACCGTTCGAACCCAAATCGAATCAATTCGAATCGAACGGCATTTCTAAAAATCTCTCTAAAATCTCTCACTTTCGAGAGAGTTTGGAGAGAACTTGATACTAAAAAATTAAAAATGCAGTACAGTGAAGTCGGTCTTTATTGGAGAGAATTTTTACCATAACAGGAGAGAAATTTTATGAAGTACGACTTAACTGCAATTCAAAATCTTCCCGATACTTTTTCGTTGCAGGACCTCTGCCGTGTCTGCCACATCAGCAAACGCGACGGACGGTATTATTTGCAGAGCGAGCTGATCCCCTGCACGTACACCGGCAAGAAAACGCGGTGTTATCAAATCAGGAAGAAGGATCTCTTGAAAGCGCTCAAGGACTATGACGAGCGTCCGCAAAAATACGTTGTTCCGCG
>JAFYTG010000114.1 GCA_017558945.1 Clostridia bacterium | reverse complement strand
ATCCTTATCTCTTATAAGGTCAAGCACGATCATGACTTTTCTCGTAGAGATTCTGACGTCATGACGGTATGCCTTTGATACTGCTTGTTCTGCCATGCAGATCCTCCTTTCGCGGCGTGTAACCTGTTACCGCGCTTTCCTTTATTAGTTATTTGATGTCTTTGAGCCTGAGTGACCCTTAAAGGTTCTTGTCAGGGCAAATTCACCAAGTTTGTGACCTACCATATCCTCAGTAACATATACGGGAACATGCTTTCTGCCGTCGTAAACCGCTATCGTATGTCCTACGAACTCGGGGAATATCGTTGAGGCGCGTGACCAGGTCTTGATAACCTTCTTCTCGCCTGCCTTATTCATGGCTTCGATTCTATCGAAAAGCACCTGTTGCACAAAAGGTCCTTTTTTAATGCTTCTGCTCATAAATTTATCCTCCTTTCGATAACAGCTTATCTGTCGTTACGGCGCTTAACAATGAACTTGTTAGTGCGAGCCTTCTTGTTACGTGTCTTATAACCGAGAGCAGGCTTGCCCCAAGGGGTAACAGGTCCGGGACGACCGATGGGGGAACGTCCTTCACCACCACCGTGGGGGTGATCGCAGGGGTTCATTACGGAACCGCGTACGGTAGGACGAATGCCGAGATGGCGAGTCTTACCAGCCTTACCGCGCTTAATGTTTTCAGCTTCTACGTTTCCTACCTGACCGATGGTTGCCTTACAATCCATACGGATGAAGCGAACCTCACCGGAGGGAAGTCTTACCTGAGCAAGTGAGCCTTCCTTAGCCATAAGCTGTGCGCTGGAACCAGCGGTTCTTACGAGCTGAGCGCCCTTGCCGGGGTAAATCTCAATGTTGTGGATGAAAGTACCCACGGGAATGTTTGCAATGGGAAGCGTATTACCGGGCTTGATGTCAGCTTCTTCAGAGGAGAGGATTACGTCTCCTACCTTGAGGCCAACGGGAGCGATGATATACGCCTTTTCACCGGACTCATACTGAATGAGTGCGATGTAGGGGTTTCTGTTGGGGTCGTACTCGATTGCGAGAACGGTTGCGGGAGTAGAATTCTGACGCTTGAAGTCGATAATTCTGTACTTCTTCTTGTTTCCGCCGCCTCTGTGACGAACGGTAATTCTACCAAGGTTGTTACGGCCAGCGTTCTTCTTGAGCTCAACAATAAGGCTCTTTTCAGGAGTCTTCTTGGTGATTTCCTCAAACGTGGGAACGGACATCTGTCTTCTGCCGGGAGTTGTGGGCTTATATACTCTTGTAGGCATTTTTCACTCCTCCTTCTTACATCATTCCGTCGAAGAACTCAATGGTCTTGGAATCGGAGGTAAGAGTAACGATGGCTTTCTTCCATTCGCTTGTCTTTCCGAGGTGAACACCGAGTCTCTTGGGCTTGGATTTCATATTGATAGTGTTGACTGATTCAACGTTTACCTTGAAGATTTCTTCAATAGCGTTCTTGATTTCAACCTTGTTAGCGGTCTTTGCAACCTTGAAGGTGTACTTTCTTTCAGCCAGACCCGCCATACTTGCTTCAGTGATGATGGGCTTAAGGATTATATCGTAGGATGTTTTCATTTAGCATATACCTCCTCGATTTTTTCAACTGCAGCCTTTGCAATTACAAGGGTGTTTGCATTGAGGATGTCGTATACGTTCAAGTTGTTTGCAAGCGTGGTGGTAACACCGGGGATGTTTGCAAAGGACTTAACGGTCATCTTGTCGTTATCAGCGAGAACAACGAGAGACTTGCGACCAGCCTCGATAGCGCTGAGCATATTAACCATTGTACGAGTCTTGAACTCGGTAGCGGTAAGCTCAACAACCTTAACCTGAGCATCAGCCATTTTAGCGGAGAGCGCACTTCTGAGAGCGATTGCACGAACCTTCTTGTTCATGGAAATTCTGTAATCGCGGGGCTTGGGGCCGAGTGCGATACCACCGTGAGTCCACTGAGGAGAACGGGTTGAACCCTGACGAGCACGACCTGTACCCTTCTGTCTCCAGGGCTTTCTTCCGCCGCCGGATACTTCAGCGCGGGTAAGAGTGGACTGTGTACCCTGTCTCTGATTCATAAGATAGGTGCGAACTGCGGAGTGAAGCACTGCTGCATTCACTTCAGCTGCAAACAGAACGTCGCTGAGTGCGATCTCGCCTGTTTCTTTACCAGTCATATCATATACTTTTACGTTAGGCATCTGTATTTCCTCCTTTCAAAGATTACGCCTTTACGGAGTTGCGGATGAATACGATACCGCCGCGAGGACCGGGAATTGCGCCCTTAACTGCGATAAGATTCTTTTCTGCATCAACCTTAACGACGTCGAGGTTCAGAACGGTAACCTTTTCATTACCCCACTGACCTGCCATTTTCTTGTTCTTGAAGATACGAGCAGGGTCGATAACACCCATAGAACCGGACTGTCTGTGGATAGGACCGATACCGTGAGTCTGACCGAGCATAGAGAGGTTCCAACGCTTGATAGCACCGGTATAACCGTGACCCTTGGAGGTGCCGGTTACGTCGATCTTGTCGCCTTCAGCGAAAACGTCTGCCTTAACCTCGTCGCCTACGTTGTAGCCGGATACGTCTTCAAGACGGAATTCCTTAAGATGTCTCTTAAGAGTTACGTTTGCCTTTTTAAAGTGACCCTGAAGGGCCTTGGTTACCTTCTTTTCAGCAACCTCTGCAAATCCGAGCTGGATTGCATCGTAGCCGTCTGTCTCAGCGGTCTTCTTCTGTACTACTGCACAGGGACCTGCTTCGATAACGGTTACCGGAATTACTGTTCCGTTTTCAAGAAAGATCTGAGTCATACCGATCTTCTTGCCGATAATACCTTTTTTCATATTTTCCTCCTAATTATTGGTTGAGCCTCCGCCCAACTTGACTAGTGATTGTCTGTCGGTGTTGATTAAAAAACCTTAAGTTCGATTTCAACGCCTGCAGGCAGTTCAAGACTTGTTAATGCTTCCACAGCAGCCTTAGACGGCTTGATGACGTCGATAAGTCTCTTGTGGGTACGCATTTCAAACTGCTCACGGGAATCCTTGTACTTGTGGACTGCACGAAGGATTGTCACAATCTCTTTGTCAGTAGGAAGCGGAATAGGACCGGATACCTGAGCACCGAATCTCTTCGCTGTCTCAACGATCTTTTCTGCAGACTGATCAATGAGTGTGTGGTCGTAAGCCTTAAGTCTTACGCGGATTTTTTCCTTTGCCATGATTTTGCCTCCTTAAAAACTTTTTGGATTTTTTTGGGGCAGCTAACTTAACACAGTGCCGGGCGTTTCATCAACACCCATTAAAAAAGGATTCTGAAGAAGCTCAAAATCCGAAGGCGCAGTCTTCCCCCTTGGGTCAAGAGGAAGTCTCGTCGTTGGCTGCAACCCGGTGCGTCCAACCCTATATATAATATAAGGAAGAGTTCACCAAAACCGTGACGAGTGTTAAGTTGTTCTGTCGCCCGTTTGTCGGACATACTCTGCGGAAATTCCCTACCTCACGGTAGCAACCTCCCGCTTCTTCGCATATCAAGCCTATGTAGTGTACCACAACATCATATATAATGCAAGTATTTCCAAAAATATTTTTTCTGAAAATACGCATAATTTACAATTTGTTCACATTTGTAAAGCGCTTTTATTAAAAAATTCAGCAAAACCGCGCTCACCTATCCCCTATCAAGTGTCAAATTTAACCGTTTATTTCCAAAATAGCAACATTCAATCTCTTTACTTCCACGGATTTTTTAAAGTTTTTGTAAAAAGGTTAAATTCAAAATTTCAAATCTATTGACAAAAACTTGCACCTCGGTTATAATGTATACGTTATATATTTCTAAAGCTTTGCTTCAAGGAGAATTGATATGAAGAAAATTACTTTACTTTTAGTTTTGTGTATGGCTCTCGCTTGTCTCGTGCTTACCTCCTGCTCCTCCAAGAGCATCAACGTTCAGGTAATCGACGGTGAAGGCAACGTTATCTGCGACGAGGACGTAAAGCTCGGTGAGGACAACGAAACCTCCATTGAGGGCGTTACCACCTTCGGCATTGACTGTCTTGAGGCTGCGCTCCGTCAGGCAGACATCGAGTACTACGTTGACAAGGTAGACTACGAAGCATACGTTCTTACGAACGTTGGCGACATCGCTTGTGACGAGGAATACGGCTTTGCTTACTACGTAATGGAAGCAGGCGACAAGGAATACGAGAACAAGACGGGTCTTACCGCTCAGCACGACTACGTTGCAAAGGGCGACAAGCTTATGTTCAAGTATGAGGCTCTTAAGAAGGCTGAAAGCAAATAATCAATAAAGGCTACGCTGAAAAGCGTAGCCTTTAATATTAGTTGAAGTAAATATTGTTCTTGAGCGCCTCAAGCATAATGACTGCGCTGCTCGAATTGGTTGCAAGCGGGATCTTCTGTACGTCACCGAGTCTCAGAAGCGCAGATACGTCAGGCTCGTGAGGCTGTGCGGTAAGAGGGTCGCGGAGGAATATGATAAGGTCAAGCTCACCGTTTGCAAGCATTGCTCCTATCTGCTGGTCACCGCCGAGAGGTCCGCTCTTCATTCTATGTATCGGGAGTCCCGTCTCACCCATAATGAGAGTGCCCGTCGTTCCTGTTGCGTAGAGCTCGTGACCTGCAAGCACGTCCTTATAGGTCTTGGCTATTTCGATGATATCGTTTTTCTTTTTATCGTGTGCGATAAGTGCTATCTTCATTTATTTCACCGTCCTTAATTCTTGTTTACCCTTACATTTTACCACACTTTGAGAAAAAATCAAGTAAAATGGAATTATTTTAAATATATCTTACAAAACCTTTAGTTTTATGTTGTAAAAGTCATTCTTTTTTGATATAATATAAGCATAGCAAAGCAAAGGAGACACATATGGATTTTTTAAAAACAACAGAGGGTGTTGCCACGGACAAGCTTGACAGCGTTGCCCTCTCAAACATTAAAGAATGGAAAAGCAGTCGGTTTTGTGACAGCAGTGAAGCCAAGGAGATTGACTCTATGAGCGATGAGGAAAAGCGTCGTGCTTTTACCACTCTCATAAAATTCGGCACAGCAGGGCTCAGAGGCAAGATGCTTGCGGGCTCTTCAAACATGAACAAGACTACGGTTGCTCTTGCGACGTTTGCTCTCGGCAAGCTTGTGCTTGACGACAACGGTCAGGAGAAGGGCGTTGTAATCGCCTGCGACTCAAGAAACAATTCCGAGCTTTATTCAAGGCTTTCCGCATCAATCCTCGCATATATGGGCATCAAGGTGTATATATTCGACGCCCTGCGTCCTACTCCCGAGCTTTCATTTGCATTGAGACACCTCGGATGCAAGGCGGGAATAAACGTGACCGCATCTCACAACACCCGTGAGTACAACGGCTACAAGGTATACTGGGAGGATGGAGCACAGCTACCGCCCGTCGAGGCTGAAAAAATTTCATCTCTCATTCCCTCTTTGTCAATCGGAGATATAGAAGCACCCGATTTTGACACGCTGGTCAAGAACGGAAAAATCACGGTTATCTCAGACGAAATCGACCGCGAGTATCTTAAATGCGTTTTGAGTCAGACGGTTGACAAGGCTTGTGTCGACGGGTACGGAGACAAGCTTCGGATACTCTACACACCTCTTCACGGCGCGGGCTACAAGCTCGTTCCCGAGGCATTAAGGCTTGCGGGCTTCGGGGCGGTTGACACCGTTCCCTCTCAAAGCATTCCCGACGGAGATTTCCCGACAGTTGAAAAGCCTAACCCTCAATTCATCGAAGCATTTTCCGAAGCAATCGCACTCAAGAGCGAATGTGACCTCATTATTGCCACCGACCCCGATGCAGACCGTATGGGCGTTGCCGTGACCGACAAGAATGGCAAATACAGAGCTCTCAGCGGAAACGAGATAGCGCTTATATTAATTGAATATATTATAAAGGCAAGGAGTCATAACGGCAGTATGCCGAAAAATCCCGCCGTTGTAAAATCACTTGTTTCATCCGCGCTCGCAGAGGTCGTCTGCAAGCAGAACGGAGTGGAAATATTCAACGTGTACACAGGCTTTAAGTACATTGGAGAGAAAATCAAGGAGTTTGAACGAGACGGCTCACACTCGTTCCTCTTCGGCTTTGAGGAAAGCTACGGCTATCTTGCGGGAACCTACGCAAGAGACAAGGACGGAGTCGTTGCCTCAATGCTTATCGCAGAGGCAGCTTGCTATTATAAGAGCCGAGGCTTGAGCCTGCTTGATGCTCTTGAAGATATATATAAGACCTACGGCTTCTGGGGTGAGTATTGGTCGGAGGCTGTTATAACCGCCCCCGATTTCAAGGCGGAATCGGCAAGAATTATGCAAGGACTCCGTGAAGCGCCAAAAAAGGAGATCGCAGGCGAAAGGCTCGTAACGGTAAGCGACTGGCTTTCACAAACCGTCAAGCAGCTTGACACGGGCAAGTGCGAGAAATTAACTACCGCTCCCGAGAATATGCTCGGCTATACACTTGAATCGGGCAGCCGTGTTATTATGCGTCCTTCGGGCACCGAGCCTAAGATAAAGCTCTATTATTTCATCAACGCAAGAACTCCCGAGGAGGCAATTTCACGCCGTGATGAGATAAAGAATGGATTAGGTTTCTAAAAACACTTGACTTGTAGAGCAAAATCGTGTAAAATACTAATATAAAATTATTTCAGGAGGTAATTGAAATGACTGAAAATAAAGATTTTGAAGCAGATGTTGTAACTCTCACAGATGAGGAAGGCAACGATATTGATTTCGAAATAATCGGTGAGCTTGAGCACGAGGGTAACGTATACTTCGCTCTCGTTCCCTGCGCAGAGGACGGCGACGAGTTCGTTATTCTTAAGCTTGCAAAGGACGAGGACGGCAACGATATGCTCGTTACCATCGACGATGACGACGAGTTCGATAAAGTTGCTGACGTTTTCGAGGACGAGCTTATGTGCGAGTGCGACCACGATGACTGCGGTTGCGACTGCGACCACTGTCATCACGACGAGGATAAGTAATTAGCCTTAAGTAATTGCGATGCAGTAAGGCAAGGATTTTTGTTCAAGACAAGGAATAGTTGCGACACAATACTTCCGTATTGTTAGCAAACACAACGCAGAGATGGACAAAAAGACCGCTTGCCCACACCCTTTTTCCTGCGCTTCGCGTGATACCCTATGTTATAAACCCACAAATGATTAATGGATCCCCCTACTCGAAGCAGGTGCAGACCTCCCGTGCATGCACGGACGTTGGGAGCAAAAATGTGAGAGAGCGGGAACCGCCTTGCTGAAGCAGGGTTTTTTATAGCGGGGTACACGGCTGGGTGGGATAAGACGTAAAAAAATCGGTGAGCTCTTCGGAGCTCACCTTTTTTATTCGAAGGACGTTCGTCTGTAAGAGGATGGTGTAAGCCCGGTCTCGCCCTTAAACACCTTGCTGAAATAGTATACGTCCGAAAATCCGCAGAGTGAAGCTATCTCCTCGAGATTAAGATTAACGGAGGTCAAGAGGCTTTTCGCCATTTCGACCTTTCTTTGAGTAACGTAACGGTTAGGCGTGATCTTGAAGTTCTCCTTGAAAAGCTGGTCGAAATGCCTACGGGAAAGAACGGAGGCGGCATACATTCTTTTAAGGCAATCGGATTCACAAAAATGTATATCCAGATATTCCACGGCAGTGATAATACGTGGGTCGAAATGGGAATATCTTTTTTTGTACATATCACCAAAGAGGGAAAAAAGCTTGTAAACGTCGCTGTACAGCATATGCATTTTGTTCACGCCAAGCCGCATCTCACGGTCTATTCTTTCAAGAAGATTGGCAAGCTCACCTATGCCGTTAAGCTTTATGCAAAAGCTATCCGTGTCTATATCCTCGTCGGTGGTAAAATGAACGGAATGGCTGAGGGCGTTTTCGTTAACTCTGACGAGGAAATCATCCCGCTGATTCAAAAAGTATATGCAGCCTTCTCCTATGGAAAAGGATTGATATCCGAGGTCGTGTATCTCATCTCCCGAAAAAGCAATACCGATAATGTGATCCTTTCGGTTAACGGCAGACCATCCCTTTCCCGTAGAGCGATATTTTACAACTGCTTTGATATCTTTAATTTTCATATTCTCGAATTTCACACTATCACCCAAGTAAATATAACACATACGCCTAAGCTTGTCAAGTAAAATAATCTCCATATTTTACAAAAATTCCAAATGTTCCATTGTATTAGAGCTGCAACGAATATATAATGAAGTCATAAAAGCAACAAAGCACCTCAAGCATCAAATTCTTCATTGAAAAAAGGAGATCACTTATGAATTACGAAAAAATGAGACAAGAATTAAAGGCGTTTTATTTCAAGGGTACGGGTGAACGAGGCGAGGAGTTCCGTCAGCGAGTTTACGCCAAGCTTGACTCTATGTACCGAGAGGATATGTCCTCCTACGAAATGAAGGTAATGCAATACAACACCATAGTTGATATGTTTGATCCCGTTTTATTCTACACGTCTCCCTACTATTACGAGACCGGAACTATGTGGGCTCACTGTGACGGCGGACGCGATTTCCGCGGCTTCCGTCATGCAGGCGGATGGACATACGACAAAAACCATCACTACTACGTTGACCGTGACCCTAAGCTTTTCGACCTTATGCTTACTCATATGGGTAACGACTTTTACACAATAGGTGCTCCCGGCGGTGCTTTTAACGATACGATGCAGCACTTCAATTTCAACGCCCGTCCCATATTTGAAATGGGTCTCAAGGGAATATACGAAAAGGCAAGGGCAGGTCTTGAGGATGCAGAGGGGGAGGAAATTCTCTTCCTCAACTCCGTTTGTGATGCAATGCTCGCACTCAAGAAGATGAGTGAAAAATACGCGGCTAAGGCAAAGGAAATGATGGACACCGCTCCCGATGAGGAGGGGCGAAAAAATATGCAGCTTATTTATGAGACAGCAATGAGAACTCCGTGGGAAAAGCCCCAAAGCCTCTACGAAGCGCTCAACGTGCTTGCGTTTATGAGAAAGGCAATGGGCGCCCTTGAAGGCGTCGGCCCCAACACCTTCGGAAGAGTGGATATGGATCTTTACCCCTTCTATGAGGAGGATATAAAGAGCGGCAGACTCACCAAGGAGGGCGCATATGACCTCATATGCAAGTTCCTTCTTACGTGGGACCTACACTTTGACCACGACTTCAAGATGGTGGGTTACTCCGACCACGAGCTTGAAAACACCTACGTTCTCGGCGGATGTGACCTCAACGGTAACCCACTCTACAACGATCTGACACAAATGTTCCTTCGTGCAACCAGAGAGGAGGATATTATCTTCCCGAAAATCACCTGCAGATATTCAAAAAATTCTCCAAAGGAGTATCTTGACGAGGCAAACGTTGCCGTTATAAACGGAACAAGCACACTCCTTTACCAAAACGACGATGTGACCATCCCTGCGGTTCTCAAGGCAGGTAAAACGCTTGAGGAGGCGCGTGACTATCTCATAACGGGCTGTTGGGCTATTATGGGTAATGGAATCGAAAAGATTGACGACGGCTGCTATGTGAACGTACTCAAGGTATTTGAATACACCATTCATCAGCTCACGGAAAAAATGAAGGAGGTCGAAATGACCTTCGCACCTATCGACGACGCAAAGAGCTTTGAGGAGCTTTACAAAATCTACTGCGATAACGTACTCGTGCTATTCAAGGAACGTGCAAGAGTGGTACGCAAGGGCGGAAGCAACATCTGGAACAAGATAGATCCCCTTCCCATCTTCTCCTCCACCCTGAAAAACTGTATAGAAAACAAGAAGGACTACACCAACTGCGGCGCAAAATACAACGATTCAAGATTCGAGATAGTCGGATTCCCGAACGTTGTCGACTCACTCCTTGCAATCAAGCATCTTTGCTTCGACACAAAAAAATATACTCTCGCTCAAATGCTTGATGCGGTACGTAGGAATTGGGAGGGCTGTGAGGATATGAGAAGAGAAGCCATCCGCTGTCACGGATGGGGCGACGGAAGCCAAGAGGCAAGTGAATTTGCTGCACGCTTCAACAACGACCTTTACAAAATGGCACAGACTCAGACGGGTACTTACGGTGGAAAGATTGTAATAGGTCACTTCACCTACACGGAAATCCGCTTCTACGGAGAAAGAACACTTGCGACCCCCGACGGACGCTATGCAGGTGACTATATATCTCAGGGGCTCACCCCCTCAAGACTCAAGATAATACCC
This sequence comes from Clostridia bacterium, assembly GCA_017558945.1. GTDB lineage: Bacteria > Bacillota > Clostridia > Oscillospirales > SIG627 > RGIG6353. The sequence goes on along the minus strand of JAFYTG010000114.1, from coordinate 15,573 downwards.
AGCGTGACCGACGTTGTGAGCAGCTTTGCGCAAATTGACTCGAGCATTATCGGCGGCAACTCGGTTGTAAACTTTATTATCCCCTGCAATTCACTTGACGTTTGCGAGGCTTTTCTGCGCAGTGCTACCGCAAGTGCAATACAGTCACTTCAGCTCAACTGTACAACGAGAGAACAGCTTCTTGATGCTCAAAAGCATCCCGAAAACTATCCCAATCTGATAGTAAGAGTTTGCGGCTTCTCAGCAAAATTCACCAGCCTTTCTCCCGAATGGCAGCAAGAGGTGCTTTCAAGAAACTTCTACAAGTGAGGCAAAATATATGAACGAGCTTTACGCAACGGTATTTAACATTCAGAAATTCTGTACAAAATCATCCGTTGGGTGACAGCAAAAACGAAAGACTCGGAAGGTCTCCACTTCTTCAAGGAATCACCTTCCCGCAGAATGACGAAACAGACTCGTGGATAAAGAAAATATCCGCACACACGTCAAAGCCCGTACAAAAGGGGTAAACCAAAAAGCAAGAGCAGAAGGCTTCATCCTTTTGCTCTTGCTTTTGCTATTCACCTATTAAAACGGCACGGCAGGGACTACCCTCGACTCCCTTCATCTTCAAGGGAAGAGCGGAAAGAAGATAGCTTCCTACGGGTGCATCGGATAAATCAAGAGACTCAAGAATAACAACTCCCGCACGCAGAAAAATCTTATGCACCATAGCGTCTCCAACCGAAAGCTGCTCGGTGCCGATAAGGTCAAGATGCTTGGCAAGAAGGGATGCAGCGGGAGGAGAAATATCCACCTTGCCCTTTAGCAGAAGGCGTTTGGTATTCTTGCAAAGAGCCTCGGCATCCGCAAGTGATATAAAACGATGCTCGGCAACACGGCAAGAGCCGAAGCACTTATCAAGATCTATATCGGCAACGTCTCCGCCATCCTCAATAAAATGAAGAGGCGCATCTATATGGGTTGCGTTATGCGCCCCGAAGCTCACCTCGGACATATTGTAGGTAAAGCCCTTTTTCATATCACGAAGCTTCTTTTGGGTGGGAATCGGATCATCGGGATAGGGTGGAGTTGAAAAAAGCTCCTTTGTAATATCAATTAATTTCAAGCTCGACTCTCCTTTCGGCAGACGGTAACGATAGGTTAAGAGCTCTCGGTAAAACCTCAATATCGAAGGTATGCTCATTGGAGAGCTCACCGTCAATGCAGACGGCGCTCTCTTGAGAAAAGGTTACCGAAAGAGACCTGCACCTTTTTGAGATAACGTATTTTTTTGCCGCTTCGCACTCAAGCAGAGTGCCTTTTTTATACGCTCCTATCAACGACAAAAACACAAAACGCGAGCAAGGGCGCACAAATATAAGATTGAGAAGTCCGTCGTCAAGCTCGGCATCGGATGCCGCCTTGAAGCCTCCTCCGTAATATTTTCCGTTGGCAAACGCGGATAGCAAGAATTTGCCCTCGACAATCTCTCCGTTGTCAAGTACACAACGCAGAGTAGTTTTCGGAAGCTTGAAAAAGTTTATTATAACTCCGAGAATATAGGCAAATCTTCCTCTCATAAGACGGCTTTTGTCACGAAGGCTTGCAATAGTCTTAACGACCGCACTGTCAAAGCCTACGTTGAGCATATTCAAAAACGTGGTGTCTCCTGCGGATACAAGGTCGACGCTCATGCTCTCGCCTGACAGCTGATCCTCAAGGCTTAAGTAATCACCGCTCGGAGAAAAGCTTCTGACGAAATCGTTGCCGGTACCGACGGGAATTATGGCAAGCTCTCCACCCTGCCCCTCAGCAAGTCCGCAAGCGACCTCGTTCACGGTTCCGTCACCGCCGCAGGCGTAAAAGCGTATATCCTTATTTTCAGACAGAGCGGTGCGCACAAGCCATCTTGCGTGACCCGAATACTCGGTAAGCCTCACCTCGTAATCAAGCTTCATTTCACCGCAAAGTCTATGTATATCGTCAATCAGTGACTTATATCTCTTTCCGTCACCCGATGCAGGATTCACAACAAAAAAGTGTTTCATAGCATTCTCTCCTCTGATATCATTATATCAAACTTTGCGACGATTGTCAAACGGTGTTGAAAATTTACAATTTAAGTCAGTCAACGGAGAACCCTCTCTTGACAGAGAGGTGCTTTTTGTTGTATAATTTTTACATATAATTATATTTCGGAGACGCTATGATATTCTCATCGTATAAATTTATTTTCGGATTTTTGCCTATCGTATGGATAGTCTGGGCAATACTGAAAAAATTCAAAAATACAACCATTATCAAGCTTTGGATGGTGATTGCCTCCTGCGTTTTTTACGCATGGGGTCAGCCTCGCTTTCTTCCCGTGTTTCTCATAGCACTTATTTCAAATTACGCCTTCATTTGCGCAATAGATAAATTCAAAAGCAAAGCACTCAGAATCATATTTTTGCTACTCGGAATTTTTGAGGGCATCGGCGTTTTATTCTATTTCAAATATCTCAATTTTACCCTCTATTCCCTCAACCGCTTTTTAGGCTATGATTTCACCTTAACCGAAATATTTCTCCCTCTCGGCATTTCCTTCTACACCTTCCAGATAATGACCTACCTCGTTGACATTTTCAAGAGAGAGGCACCCGTTTATCCGCTTCTCGATTACCTGACCTACGTCACCTTCTTCCCTCAGCTTGTGGTAGGACCGATAGTTCGTCACCGTGAGCTTCTTCCTCAGCTTACCTCGGAAAACCTCTTAAAATCCGACGGCAAGGAGGCATCGCTCGGCATTCTGCTTTTCTCGATAGGCTGTGCAAAGAAGGTGCTTATCGCAGACCCGCTCATCAACTTCGCCCTCACCTACTACGGTCAGGAGGGCGGTGACATAACTCACGCATGGCTTGCAACCCTTGCGTATACCTTTGCGTATTATTTCGACTTTTCGGGCTACGGAGATATGGCACTCGGACTCGGAAGATTTTTCAATATCCGTCTCCCCTTCAACTTCAACTCCCCCTACAAATCTCGCAATATGGCGGAATTCTGGAGAAGATGGAACATCACGGTTTCAAGCTTCTTCGACGATTACGTTTTCAGAAGCATTTTCCGTTTCGGAGACAGACGGGTAAAGCTTGTTTTTGCAACCATTGTAACCTTTGCGGTATCGGGCGTATGGCACGGAGCGGGTTGGAATTACATCCTCTGGGGACTTGTTAACGGCGTGCTTGTTGCCATTGTCAACCTTGCCACAGTCAGTCGCATAAAGCTCCCCTCGCTTATTGCCTATCCATTAACCGCAATCTGCATTGTTTTCACAAGAGTCCTCTTTGACTCATCATCCTTTACCGAAATAAAGAAAACGCTCGGGCTTATGCTCTCCTTTGACACCTTCTCGCTGACCTCAACGCTTGACTTTATTTCAAAAAACGCTCAAGCGGTGGTGCTTATAGTCGTCGGTGCTGTTATATGCTACTTCTTCAAAAGCACCAAGGAGATTGCGGATAATTACAAGCCCTCTTACAAATGGGCAATCCTTTCCGCAATACTTTTCTGTCTCGCGCTTTTCAATATGTCTCAGGTTTCACGCTTTTTATACTTCAACTTTTAAGGAGCGTTTATGAACTTCAAAAAATGGATATCGGCGTTTCTGGTGACCTGCATTACCGTATGTCTCATTTACGCCTTGTATAATGCACTCGTTGACCCCTTCGGAGTCTTCGGCGACAAGCTTCTTGACTACGGAGAGTACAGTATGACGGAAAATCCGAGAGTGGCTAAAATCGGATACCTCAAGGAGAATCACGAAAAATACGACTCCTACGTCATCGGCTGCTCAAAGTCAAGCTCGCTTCCGACAAAAGCCTTAAACCGTTATTTCGATGCAAGCTTTTACAATATGATAATGTACGGCGGTGACCTCTACGATATTGAAAAGACCGCCGAATATATCATAAACAACTACACCGCAAAAAACATCGTCGTGGTTATCGGTCTTGAGGAGGCACGCGCCTTTAATACCGAGGCGGACGGAATGAAGGGCAATCTGCACGCAGGTGTGGATGGGTCTCCTCAACTCCCATTCTATTTCAAGTATCTTTTCTTAAATCCCGAATACTCGAGGAACAAGCTTGAAGCGTATTTTGACAGAGGCTATCTCATATCCTCGAAGGACGTCTTCATTACCGAAACGGGTACCTACAACAAGTCACGCAGAGATGCTCAACGCATCCCGAGGCTTGACAAATACCTTGAGGAAAATCCCGATTTTACCGCAAAGCCCTGGTATAACCACATTTTCGATGCAGAGCTATGCGTTGAAAGTCTCGGTCGCATAAAGGAGCTTTGCGACAGCAACGGTACTACTCTTACCGTCATCGCCTGCCCCGTGTATGAAAAGGAGCTTCTCTGTTACAACGTGGACGAGGTAAAGGCATATTACAAGAGTATTGCCGAAAAGGTGGATTTCTGGTGCTTTTCGGGTTATACCGACATCACCCGTGAGCCTCGTTATTTCTACGATTCAATGCACTTCCGCAACTGTGTCGGTGATATGATGCTTGCACAGATGTTCTCGGACGAATCAGTATTCGTTCCCGAAAAATTCGGCGTATACGTCACCTCGGACAATGCCGACGAGACGATAGAAAAAGCCTTTGAAGAAAAGTCAGCCCCCGACCTTGTATCTCCCTTGACGGTGCTGATGTACCATCATTTCACAGATGCCGAGGCACTTGACGACCAGCTTACCGCACTTGAAAATGCGGGCTATACCTTCGTTACGCTCGAGGACATAAGAGCCTACACCGTAAAGGGTACACCGCTTCCCAATAAGCCCGTTTTGATTACGGTTGATGACGGATACAGCTCGGTGCTCACGGTTGCATCTCCAATATTTGAAAAGCATAACGCATCCGCGCTCGTTTCGGTTATCGGTGTATCAATAGGCCGTGACACCTATAAGGATACGGGAATTGAAATAACCGAGCATTTCACACTTGAGGATGCAAAGGAATATATCGACAAAGGGGTCGTAAGCCTCATTTCGCACACCTGGGATATGCATCAGGTTGAGTATGACGGTGATAATTACCGCCGAGGTGTATTACCTCTTGAGGACGAGAGTGAGGAGGAGTACCTCAACGCGCTCAAAGCAGACCTTGAAAAGAGCCGCGAGGCACTCGGAGATATAACCGCACTTGCCTATCCCAACGGGCTCTATACGGAGATAAGCGAGGTATACCTCGCACAAAACGGAGTGGACACAACCTTCACGACCGTATGGGGCAACAACGAGCTTGTCAAGGGTATACCGCAGACCACACGACTTTTAAGCCGTATCACCGTCGAAGAAAATATGACGGGCGATATGCTTGTTGAATACGTAATAAACGCTAAATAAGAAAGGAAACGCTATGGATTTCAAGAATATTCTCAAAAAAGCAGGAGACGTCGCAAAAAAGGTTGACAAGGAGGACGTCAAGGAGCTTCTCGACGGTGTTGATACCGAGGAAATAAAGGCTATCGTTACAAAGTTCATTCAGGCAAAGAAGGAGGACGTCAAGCTTGAGGGTGACACAAACCTCTTTGAAAACGGCTTCGTTAACTCTCTGTTTGCACTCGATATCGTAACCTTCCTTGAAAAGACCTTTAAGATAAGACTCGGCAAAAACGATATTAATAAGGATAATCTTTCCACCGTCAACAAGATAGTTGCACTGGTTGAAAGGTTGAAGAAATGAGTAAAAAAATAAAATGCATCGTTTTCGACCTTGACGGCACTCTCTGGGACGGCACGTTGGTCGAAAACTACAACGTAAAACTAAAAAAGGGCGTGCGAGAGCTTCTTGAGGAGCTCGACAGACGTGGAATACTTATGTCTGTTTCCTCAAAAAATGATTTCGATTACGCCGAAAAAAAGCTTCGTGAGGAGGGAATCTTCGATTACTTCCTCGTTCCGCAGATAAGCTGGAATCCGAAGTCCGAGGCTATTGCCGAAATATCAAGATTACTCAATCTGTCGGTCAAGGAGTTTGCTTTCATCGACGATACACGCCACGAGCGTGACGAGGTAAGCTTTGCCCATCCCGATATTATGACCCTTGAAGCCTCCAAAATCAACGCAATTCTCGATATGGAGGAGTTTCAACCGAGATTCGTCACCGAGGATTCACGGATGAGACGTCAGCTTTATTTAAACGATTTACAAAGACAGAGCGACGAAAAGAGGTTCAACGGCACAAGCGAAGAATTCCTTGCTACCCTCAATATGAAGCTTACCGTATCAAGAGTGTGCGAGGGCGACCTTGAGAGAGTCGAGGAGCTTACGCGCCGTACCCATCAGCTTAATTCTACGGGCAGAACCTTTTCCTTTGAGGAGCTTTCCGCACTCATTCACGACGACAGATATATATTCCTTATCGCATCTCTTGAAAACCGCTACGGTGACTGCGGAAAGGTTGGTATTGCGCTACTTGAGAAAACGGAAGATGATTATATCATAAAGCTTCTCATTATGTCCTGCAGAGTTATGACACTCGGTGTCGGCTCGGCACTGCTTATTCATCTGTCGCATATTGCACAGCGTGACGGAAAGAGGCTGGTTGCCGATTTCGTATTCACCGACCGCAACCGCATTATGTATATCACCTACAAGATGCTCGGCTTTGAGGACGAGAGCGAGGAGGATGCCGAGGAGGCGCTTCTCATATACGACGGCGAAAGACGTGAGATACCCCAATATTTCAATTTAATTGAGGCTTGAAATGATTGAAACTGATGAAATAATTGCATTTTTGGATAAAAATAAAATTCCTTATACACGCTACGACCACGAGCAATGCAACACGGTAGAGGAAAAGGCGGCGCTTGACGAAAGGCTCGGAATAACGGCAAAGCATTGCAAGAATATATTCCTCACAAACCGCCAAAAAACAAGCTTCTATTTACTCGTTATGCCCTTTGAAAAGACCTTCCGCACGGCAGAGGTGTCAAAGGAGATAGGCTCGTCAATGCTCAGCTTTGCACCCGACGAGCTTCTATTAAAAATGCTTCACTGTCATTCGGGCTGTCTTTCCACCCTCTCTCTCATATATGACGAAGAAAACGAAATTCCGCTCGTTGTTGACCGTGAGCTTTTGAACGAGAAGGCACTCTGCTTTCATCCCGCAGACGATACGATAACCCTTGCGATTGACACAGAGGTCTGTCTCAAAACGCTTTATCCAAAGCTTTGCAAATCCCCCGTTTTCGTAACGGTAACCTCTCCTACCGCATAAAATACGGTAAAGAGGTGTTTTTATGAAAAAGAATCTGCACCTGAGAAATCAGGTGCTTTTTTCTGCCCATTTACTGATAAAAGGTGATGCTCACTCTTTTCTCAAGGAAATGGAGGTTGAACGTATAGAACATATTTCAGCGTATTCCGAGACGGCAATCATTCGCGCAAGCGAGGAGGTGCTTGAAAAAATTTGTGCCGATGACAGATGCCTTGAAATTCACCCGTTTTGCAACCGCAGGCTTGAAAATCTGTCGGAGGAAATACTGTCGCAAATGGATGCGAACGGCGTTACTATGTCAAATCAAGGCTCACTCGTCGGGATGATATCGGCGGAGCGTGAGATATTCTCGCTCCTCTCCCCACAGCTTGAGCCGTACGCCGACAGAATACAAGTGCTCCCCTATTCTCCGCCACCGACTGTGGCGTTGCATCCGTCGGTTGTACTATCCACACTCATCGGTGCTGAAATTACGGTTAACGGAAGGCGTTACAGAGGAATTGCGGAGGGCACTCCTACCCTCTTTTCAACCTCCGAGACCTCTATTGACCTGCTTAACGCAGTTGAAGATATGCTTGACGGCGGTGTAAAAATAATTAACTTCAGCGCGGGAGTTTTAAATCCCGAGGGATATTCCGAGCTTGACCGACTCCTCGACAGACTGATTCGCGAAAGCAATCTTTTATTCGTTACCGCATCGGGCAACAGACGAGTCGTTTCAAGTCCGGGGATTGCCTATAACGTGCTGACCGTTGGAAATCTGCGTACAAAGAGGGATGCCTACACCCTTCTGCCACCGCCTTGGAGCACCTACTGTATAAACGCCGTCAACTGCTCGGGGTATCTTGCTGACGAAACCACCTCTCACAAGCCCGACGTGGTAGCACCCGGGAGCTTTATTCCCTATATTACGCCGAGCGGTAATATTTTTGCAGAAAACACGGGAACGAGCTTTGCCTGTCCCTACGTTACGGGAACAGCGGTAATATTAAAGGAGCGTTTCCCGACCCTCTCCGCACTTGAATTAAAGCTCTTAATTGCGCTCTCCTGCGACCGTGAGTCAATCTCCGACTCCTTTAACCCCGTAATTGACGGAGAACAGCTTATACGTCTCAGAACGGGATGCGGTCTTGCAAATCTTGAATCGGCTTTACACTTTGCTCAAGGAGGAATTGTAGAAACACTTTTAACAAGCGGAAACGATAGTTACACCGTAACGCTTAAGCGTGGACAAAAGCTTTTTGCAGGGATATGCTTTTACTTAAACCGTGATACCGACGAATACCTCAATCTCTTGCTTGACGATATAATCATATGTAACCGTCTCCGTCAAAATCTTCACATTATCGAATATACCGCAGAAAAAAGCGAAACGGTGAATATAAAAATTACGGGCACACCCGATATCGAATGTGCCCGTTTGATTTTTACGGAGTAAATTCAAGCTTTTCTATACGATGCTCACACACCTTGTTTTTGATTTCAAGCTCGGCAAGTCTTTCGGAAAGAGTGTTGCAGACGTCAACCTTTTTCTCAAGCTGCTCAAGTCTGTACTTGACGAGCCTTTGAGTTGAAAGTATACCGCCAAAGCTACCTACCGCCGTACCGATAAGGCTGAGAATGGCAACGGTTATTGCTTCAGTTATCATTTTTAGTCACGTCCTCCTCTGAATGCATAGCATCAACGTACCCCTCGGAAATGATATATGCAACAAGCGTTCCGCAGGATGAAATGAGCGCTGAAATAGTCACTATCTCACTCTCAGGTACGTTTAAAAGAATAAGTATAGGCGTAATAAAGCCTACAACTCCCGCCCAGAATTTACGGCTGGATAGCTTCTTCTTCCAATTCATACTCACTCACCTCCCCGTTCTCCGTCTCACGAAGCATTTCCGAAAGCTCAAGATACTGCTCCTCTGTAATTCGGTCAAGCATAAAAAACAAATCGAGCTTTGAAAAAAGATCGGTATGCGAATACTTGCCCGAGCGTATAATAATAAGTAAAAACTGATACGTTCTGTTCATATTAAACCTCCAAAAGTGACACACGCGCATCAAGTGAGATAAGCGTGTCTATTATTGCTTCAAAAACCGTGTTTGTATCACGGACGTAATCAAGGGTAATAACACCCTGCTCACAGACAAATCTGTTAAAGTCAGCATCAAGCACAAGCTCGATTTCGTCAAGAGGCTCCGTCTCGGGCTCCAACAAGGTATATACCGCCTTTATAGGCATACCGTCATCCCTTTCCTTGCCGACGAAAGCCATAAATGAAGAGGCAGTCGGAAAGTCCTCGGTCTTAACCTTAAAGAAAAGCTTTTCGCCATCACACCAACAGCACTCTCCGTCACCATTTTGGGAATACGGAAAATGAGTACAGCTGCACTCGGACGGGTACGCATCCTTTTCAAGTATAATGTAATAAACGCTGTATTCACCTTCGGTATCGTAAAGCTCAAGTCTCTCGTCACCGTTAAGCGTGACCTCGGTCATTGCTCTTTCGATACGTGCCACACTGCCGTGCTCGGAGAGTACTGCCTTGTCCCCCGTATATAATGGAGAGGAAATACTGCGACTGTAAATCCTCTTTTTCCAAAGAGAGTACTCGTTATCCGTGCCCCAAGCTCTTACCATAGGATATACCGTTTGTTCGAGCTCTGTATCAGAGAAAATATATAAGCGGACTCTTATTCTCGTTAAGGTATCAAGAACGAATTCAGCATCTCCTCCGTTTGAACGGGCAATATAGCCTCCGTCATCCATGCTGTAAACGTACACTCCGCAAAGAGACGTGCCTCCCGATACCACGTAACGCCCTGCATCAAGAGTGAAGTTAGACTCGCAGAGCTCGACGGTTGCCTTTGAGCCAACCGTTCTGCCGGAAACGTATACGCCTCCGTCACCGTTAGCCGTGAAAACAACCCCGTTGAAAGATGCATTGCTGAACACATACGGGTAAGGGATATAATTCTTACCGTAATGATGAAGCTTGACGGACTGTGTTCCGACAAGCTGAACGGGAGTCTGTATACTCGGTACACCGTTCTGCACCGTAGCTCCGTTTACAGCGAAAGCCAAGGGAGGCTTTTTTTCAGCATCACATAGTACAACACTTTCACCCTCCTCCCTTCCGACAATTGCAGTAGCAGATCTGAAAAGCTTATCCGAGACAAAAGCCATTTCAGACTCAAGCCCTACGACTCTCGACTCACGCTCAAGCTCGCCCGCAACTCTGCCGCGCTCGGCGGAAATTCTCTCCGCCTCGGCAGACGCTCTCTTCTGCTCGTTTGACTCTCTTTCACTCTCCTGAGCATTACGTGTATCCTCGCTCTCCCTTCTTTCGTTCTCGGATGCGTGTCTCTCATTTTCGGAAACCGAAAGTGAATGGTCTCGGGACAGCAGGGCATTTACGGAATCTCTTACCCTTTCAACCGCAATATTCATCTGCTGCTCAGCACCCGAGGTCTCGGCAGATACCCTTTCGCAAAGCGTTGCATAATCTCTGCAGGAAACGGCACTTTCACGGCATTTTTCCTCGCTTGAGGAGGCGTCAAGTGCATACTCCTCGGCTTCCTTACAAGCGTTGGCTGAAGTCTCCGAAAGCTCCTCACAGCGCTCTAAGACTCCATTCACCCTTGAAACGTACTGTGCGTAAGCATTTTCTGTAACCGTCGGCACCTTTCCCGAATCCACCGTTCCCTCCACAAAAAAGCCCGCAAGCTCGGTTGTGGATATCTGAGAGGCGCCTTTAGTACCGAGAACACTCACGAATACGCTACCTCGCACGAGCACCTCGGACGGAACGTAATAGGCTCTTCCGTCAACAACACCCGCCACATCGTAGGTATCCTCCTGAGAGGTATGGCGGAAGCGTACCGTCCTTGAGTATCCGTCCCAGGAGGAATCGCACTCAAGAGTAAACGAGGCAAACTCTACCGAGCCCTCGGCAATAATTCCTCCCGCAAGGTCAAGCGACTGCCCTTTTACTGTTAAAATCATTTTTCAACCTTCTTTCATAGTATTTTCAAGTCAAGTCTCCACACCCTTGGCTCTTGCTCCGATTATAACAGAACACCCGTATGACATACAATGACACGGGGATGACACAGTATGACGTTGAAAAAAGTTAAATTTTCATTACAAATCCCGTATAGAGGCTTCAAAATATTGCTTTTTTTAATGGCATATGGTAAAATTCAGGTAAGGTTTGGTGAATGAAATGAAAAATTTTACGATATCAGTAAAAAATGACGAATATCTTTGGGAATATCTTGAGCGCTCTGACCGTCCCATCGTGCTTTACGGAATGGGAGACGGTGCGGTCAAGCTTTTGTCCATCCTCGAGGGACGAGGCATTAAGCCCGTCGGCATTTTCGCTTCGGACGAATTTGTAAGATATAACGAATTTTGCTCTTATACCGTCAAAAAGCTTTCAGACCTTGAGGCTGAATTTGACGATTTTATAATACTCGTTGCCTTTGCGACCCATCTTGACGAGGTGAGAGAGAAAATATTCTCTATTGCTCAAAGACACGAGGTTTACGTGCCCGATATCAACGTGACGGGAGATGCGCTTGAGGTATTTGACAGAGAATTTTTAAATAAGCATTATGAACGCATCAAAAATATTTACCTCGCTCTTTCTGACGAAAGGTCGAGAAAGACCCTGACCGCGCTTATAAGCTTCAAGCTTACGGGAAGGCTTTGCTACCTCGATGAGCTTGAGAGACTTCGCTCGGAAGAGACACTGCCATACGATGCAAGCTCGGTTAAAAGCTTTGCCGATTTCGGTGCATACACGGGAGACACTCTTGCAGAAGCCTTTGAAATATACCCGAGGCTTGAAAAAGCATTTGCATTTGAGCCCGACGCAAAAACATTTAAAAAGCTTGAGAAAAACACCGCTGATATGAACGTCACTCTGTTTAATGCAGTGGCGTGGTCGGAGAACTGTGAGCTTGAGCTTTTGGAGGGCGCAGGTCGTAACACGGTAATAAGAAAGCGTGCCTTCGACAACGCTGAAATGCAGTCAAAAAAAATACGCACCGTTACCGCCTTGAGAGCGGATAGCGTTGCGGAATTTGTCCCCGACCTTATAAAAATGGACGTTGAGGGCTGTGAGCGTGAGGCTCTTGAAGGATGCCGAGAATTTTTTGAAAGCTCATCACCAATCGTAAGAATGTCAATATATCATAACAACCGTGACCTTTTCGAGCTTTGGGAGATGCTTGACGGCATAAAAAAAGGCTACAAGCTCGCCCTTTCGCAGAAATGCAGATACATTCCCGCTTGGGATATTGAGCTTGTAGCGTACACTTGATTTTTTAAAGAAGCACGCGGAGTGCGGTCTGTGACTTGAGTCCGAGCTTTTCGAGATTTGAGATATGCTTCTTGGCATCCGCACCCGTAATCTGCTCGGTCATAACGTAAAGCGCGTCAGCATCGTCTATAACTCTGACCTCGCCAAATTCAGCATTGACCTTTGCAAGTGCATCCGCACCGTTGTCAAAGGCGATAAGGAATCTGTCGGCAACGTTGTCGGGAGATACGAAATCGTCCTCACGGCTTTCCTCGGGAGTAGACCAATTAGCTCTGTATGCCTTACCCGAAACGGCGTCGATAACGTCGGAAACCATTGCAGATGCGGTAGGAAGCTTACCTGCTCCACGTCCGCAAAGGGTAACGTCACCCGCAGCGTCGCACTTGAAGGCAACCGCGTTGAATACGTTGTCAACGCTTGCAATCATTCTGTCGGCACTTACGACGAAGGGAGATACCATAACTGCATATTTATCACCGACGAGTGTGCATCTGCCGAGAAGCTTGATAGCGCCTCCCCATTTTTCAACCGTCTTAACGTCCTCGGGACGAATAGCGGTAATACCCTTTGTATCAACCTTGGCGGGATCACAGAATTTGCCCGTTACGATATCGGTAAGGATACAAATCTTACGGCAGGTGTCAACGCCATTGATATCGTCTGAAGGGTCACGCTCGGCATAGCCCTTCTCCTGAGCAGAAGCAAGAGCCGTTGCGAAGCTTTCTGAATACTTATTCATCATTGTGAGAATATAATTGGTAGTACCGTTAAGAATACCACAGACCTCTTCAACTCTGTTTGCCGCAAGGCACTTGGAGAGAGGACGGATAACGGGTGTACCACCACCAACGCTTGCCTCAAAGAGATAGTAAGCGCCGTTTTCACGGGCGGTCTTTAAAAGCTCGTGACCGAACTTTGCAACAGTCTCCTTGTTCGAGCTTACGACACTCTTTCCTTTTTTAAGAGCGGCAAGAGAGAAATCATATGCGGGATGAGATCCGCCGAGACACTCAACAATGAGAGATACCTCGGGATCGTTTAAGATAACCTCGAAATCCTTAACGATTCTGTCCTTGTAGGGAGAATCGGGAAAGTCACGAAGGTCAAGAATATATTTAACGTAAACGTCGTTACCGGCAGCGGCAGAAATCTTGTCAGCGTTTGATTCGCAAAGCTCAACAACGCCCGAACCAACGACACCGAAGCCGAGAACAGCTATATTAACCATTTTTTGCACCTCATTTTCATTTTAGATATATCATTTTATCACACATTCAATAACTTTTCAATACTTTTTTCAAAAAAACGACAGGAGGTTGATAATATGTATTTGCCAAAACCGGGCTACAAACGGCTTTTCGTCATTATTCTTTACGTAATTTTAGGCGGAGCGGCACTCTATTTTGCATGGAAGCATCTGTTTATTGTACTGATTCCCTTTCTTATTGCCTGGATACTCGCCTATCTTTTACAAAAACCGATAACCTTTCTCAAGAATAAATGCAAAATTCCAAAGCCTGTGTCATCAATCGTTCTGATACTGCTTGTCATATCAATCGTATCAGGTCTTTTATTCCTCTTGTTTGACAAGATTTTCGACGAGCTTTCCTATCTGTACGATTACGCAAAGAGCCACAGTAACGAGCTTACCTCGTCGGTAACCTCTACTCTTGAAAGCTTTGAAAAGGCAATCGACAGACTTCCATTCTCAAAGTACTTCGATGCGGAAAATCTGAGTGCAAAGCTTAAATCCACCGCAACCGAGGGACTTCTGAATGTGCTCTCATCGGCAATTGAAAAAATCCCCGGCTTTTTGACAAGCGTTGTATCTCTTCTGCCCAAGCTTATAATTTTCATTATAATACTTGTCTTTTCGGCGTTTTATCTCACCTCGGATTTCAATCACGTCAACGGCTTCGTGCTAAAGCAATTCAACGACAAGGTCACCAACTTTCTCGTTGAATTCAAGAGCATCTTCTTCAACGTTATATCAAAGTTCATCAAGGCGTATTTGTTGCTGTTTATAATAACCTTTGTAATTATGCTTATTGCACTTGCGATAATCGGAATTGAATTTGCGTTTATCGTCGCCCTTCTCATTGCCATCGTTGACCTGCTTCCCATTCTCGGATGCGGTACGGTGCTTGTGCCGTGGAGTATTATCAGTCTTATCACCGGCAACTATGCACTCGCCATTGAGCTGATACTCCTTTATATCGCAATCACCTTTATAAAACAGATGCTTCAGCCCAGAATTATCGGTGACTTTATAGGTCTCCATCCGCTCGCATCGCTCATCTCTATGTTCCTCGGATACGCCGTTATGGGCATTTCGGGTATGTTCATCTTCCCTATCGTGCTGATAATCCTCAAGACCATGAACGATCGTGGCACTATCCACCTATGGAAACGGGTAGAGCCTGAGACGAAGAGTAAAAAATAAGGCTCGCCGTTCACCTACGGTTTCTTACAGAGATTTCAGGTGATCGCGTGCAAATTTCATACGATAAAAAGCAAGGAGGTCTGTCGGACCTCCTTTAATGCTTTAACGAATGCGGACAACGAATTTGCGAATACAAAAAAATAAAGGCACCCTATCGGGTGCATTTTATTTTTGTTAAGCGCGCTGAACCTTATCAGAACGAAGGCAACGAGAGCAAACGTACATCTTCTTATGAGTTCCGTCAACAACTGCTCTTACTCTTCTGATATTGGGCTTCCATGTGCGGTTGGTCTTTCTGTTTGAGTGAGATACCTTCAAGCCGAAAGCAACGCTCTTTCCGCAGATTTCGCATTTTGCCATTTTGCAAACACCTCCTATATAAAGCCGCTCTTGCAAAACGGCATCTTCTATTTCTTGGATTTTTTACGTTAATTTGCGTAGGTCTTCTACGCAAGCGAAAAGATTATACCACAAGTGTCGTATAAAATCAAGTATTTTTTTAAAAATTACTTATTTTTTGCTCAACATATCGATAATTTTATCGATATCCTT
>JAFYTG010000113.1 GCA_017558945.1 Clostridia bacterium | reverse complement strand
TTTCACCTTATTCCCGGGAAGGCTGTAAATACCCATCTGCCCGAAATATTTTCATATGTAAAAATAAATCCCTCATATCCCTCGACCGTCTCAGCATCGTTTCCGTACACCTCAACCGTCACGGTAAGAGTGTATTTTTCCTCGTTATCGCGGGTTATGGAGTAGCTTTCACGTCCCATAAAGATGTCTGCACCTCTTGCGGAATCGTTCGAATAAAGCCTGCCGTCGTAGTCTATATACCTATCATTTGACAAAAGCTCGTCAACGATGCTCACCGAGAATAAGCCCTTAAGATACTCGCGCAGGTCACGGCGCGTATCAAAGCGTACCGTTTTATAATATCTGATATCGCCAATATCAACGTAGTCATTCCAATTCGTCTGCATACTGCCTATTCTGAACCAGTTTGCCGCCTCGGTAGCCTCGTTATAGGCGCGAAGTATTGCATCCTCGAAATGATTCCATTCCTCCGTCTCACCGCTGTATTTTTCATACATCGTCATTGCGGCGGCTTTATATTTGTCACCGTATCGGGACTTCATAACGATATTGTTATACTCGGAATTAAGCTCCTGAATGCTTATATCACCGAGGCTCAGTATTTCACCGCCCTCACGCCCGTCAACGTACATTGCAAAGTAACGTGGGAAGGTCTCATACACGTCGGTCGGACCCTGAAGACCGTTAATGCCCTTGCCAATCCAAAATACCATATAATAAAGCTCGACTCTGCCGTTTGCCACGTCAGCCGTTGACACCCTTTTAAGCTCACTTATAGTGCTTGCTCTGCTTCCGTTATATAGCTGCCATTGCTCTTCTGCAATTCTGTCACCTATTTTATTGGCATACGCTACCGCATAATAGTCAACCGCAGGAAAGCGGTCGGCAACGCGTGCCTCCAAATCCTTTGTGTGATACTCTCTTATGGGAGTATCTGCAAGCACCCAGCCGTTATCGTACTCATAGGTCACACCGACGTATACAGAGCCGTCACGGTTGGAGAAAATGGCTTCAACCTCGCTATCCGTCTGATTGCGAAGCCTTCCGCCTATAAACGAATAACCGCTTATCGAGGCAACCCTTTCGGCATCCGCTAAAATTTCATCCTCTGAAAGCACCCTTCTCTCATAGTCCTTGAGGTAGGTGAGCTGATTGAGGGTTACAGTAAAGCTTGAACCTCCGCTCTCGGTATGAGCTAAAGCATCCTTTGAAATATATACCGAAATCTGTCGGTCGGGTCCCTGACCTGCCGCTATAACACCGTCACGGTATTTGGTAGGAGAGCCGTACAGATATCCGTCGGGAACGGCAAAGGTTGTAAGAAAGGTATCATTCTCAGTAAGTGTCCAGGGTGAAAGGAATATACCGCCATTCTCGTCAAGATTATATTCCATATCAAAAATAAACAGAAGCTTGTCCTCCTCCGACGTCTGAATGATACTCTTAAGATATATCGTTGTCCCCTTTTGCTGATATGCAACTCTTTCACCCGAAATAAATTCATATTCAGCACCATCGGTTACTGCAGGCATAATTCGTGATGTATGGATTCCGAGAGTAACGTCGGTAAGCCTTTGCTCAATAACGCAATATCCATCCCGCTCGGTTATTTTCTCTACAAGTGTTGCGTTTCTTTCCTCGTCACCGATCGGGTTGGTAAGGAATAAAACCGCCACCGAAGCACATACAAGCAAGGCGACGATTATCACCCAAAATGCAGGCTTTTTATAGCTCAAAACCGATTTTATACGGCTCTTGACTCCTGTCTCTCCAAAGGCAAGAGGACAAGCCGAAACGCTACGCCTTTTAACACTGCACACAAGCAAAGCCTCGGAATAGTCGGCACGCTCAAGGGTATTCATATTCTTAACGACTCTCTCGTCACAAGCTGACTCAATGTCACGGCAGAGCAGAATATACGCAAGCCACATAATCGGGTTAAACCAATGCACCGTAAGGAGTAAAAAGCCTAACGGCTTCCACCAATGGTCAAGGCGCTTGATATGTGCTCTTTCGTGTGCTATAACGTACTCAAGAGACTCACCCTCAACGCCAAATGGCAGATATATGCGAGGTCTTATAATACCCAAAACGAAGGGAGAGGAAATAGCCTCGCCTTGAAAAGCATTGTCACGAAGGCGGACTGCGGTGCTTACCCTTCTGTATAGCAAGATATAGCTTACAAGGGTATAAATCAGCATAAACGCTATTCCCAAAGCCCATACGATTGACAAATAATAGCTCGGAGCGATATGTCTTTCTACTGTTATCTCAGGTTGATTGACAGCCTCATACTTGACGGTTATATCCGCACTGCTTGACGGAATTACTATCTCATCGGGGACAATCTCCTCGGGAGCATACTCCTCGACGGGTGTTATTTCCACCCATTCTCTGTCGGGCATCACGCTCACGGGACTTTCAAGAGTTATGGGACAAGCAAGTCTTACCGCAACCAAGCCCCATAAAAGCACGCTTATCCACCTCGGAGCTTTTTTGAAAGCAAGTCGGAGAATAAGCACAAGCATTACCAAAATACTTGCGGAGATGCTCATATTTACAACGCTCAAAAATACGTTAGTCATTTCTTGCCTCCTCTCGCATCGTCAATCATTTTCTGTATCTCGTCTATCTCCTCGTCGGATATATTACGGCGTCTTGTAAATGCCGCAATGAATGCAGGCAGAGAGCCGTCAAACTTCTTCTCAACAAGCTCGTCTATCTCCGCTTCACGCACCTCCTCGCGTGACACGAGAGAGGTCACCACCGTATGCTCATTCTTCAAAACTCCCCTTTCGGAAAGTCTCTTTATAACCGTATATGTGGTTGAAGGCTTCCAGCCGAGCCTCTCGGCACATAATTTTGCAAGCTCGGGACTCTTTATGGGCTCATTTTCCCACAAGATCTCGCAAAATCTGTATTCGCTCTCAAAAATCTTAGGTGTCTCCATACCGTTCTCCATTCTAACGCATTAGATTACACTCTCATTCTAACAAATTAGAATGAACTTGTCAAGAGGCTTTTAAACAAAAAAGGCGGGAACTCCCGCCTGATATAATCCCCTTAGAGTAGACACTTGAAAAAACAAAAAGTTTTCAAGACTACTTTAAGGGGGTTATTTTTATGCCAAGGAAATCGCACAAGAACAAGAAGTACAGTATTGAATTGAAAAGGCAAGCAGTACAAGATTG
>JAFYTG010000112.1 GCA_017558945.1 Clostridia bacterium | reverse complement strand
GAGAAGCCATATGGCAAAGGATATTTTACACGAAACACAAGAGCTTTCTCTTCCCGAGGCAATACTTGTCTACGTCGGAGATGAGAGCGAGGATATAATAGACAGACGACTTGACGAGCTTGCAGAGCTTTTACGCACGGCAGGTGGCGTTGAAAATTCCCGTCTCATACAGATACGCCCGAATCCCGATAACGCAACCGCGCTCGGCAAGGGCAAGCTTGAGGAGCTTAAGGAAATCTGCAACAACGCAGAGATTGAGCTTATAGTATTCGAAAACGAGCTTTCTCCGTCACAGATACGCAATATTGAAAACGCTGTCGGTGACGTGAGAGTCATTGACCGAACTATGCTCATTCTTGACATTTTCGCACTCAATGCAACGACGGGCGAGGGTATACTTCAGGTCAAGCTTGCGCATCTTCAATACACCATTCCGAGACTTCGCGGAAAGGGTACGTCGATGTCCCGACTCGGCGGCGGTATAGGTACCAGAGGTCCGGGTGAAACAAAGCTTGAAATTGAGCGACGTCGAATCCGTGAGGGTATGACGAGTCTCAAGGAGGAGCTTCGTCAGATGGAAAATCAGCGTGCTTTACGCCGTGAATCCCGTGCCTCCTCGGGCGTTGTGAGAATAGCCGTTGCAGGCTACACGAACGTTGGAAAATCCACACTTTTAAATACCTTGACGGGTGCTGAAATACTTGCAGAAAACAAGCTTTTTGCAACCCTTGACCCAACCACTCGCAAGTGGACCCTCCCGAATGCAGGAGAGGTGGTTCTTACTGACACGGTAGGCTTTATTTCTAACCTTCCGCACAATCTCGTCGAGGCTTTCAAATCCACCTTGAGCGAGGTGGTATTTGCCGACGTAATTTTCGTGGTGCTTGATATATCTCACCCTGAGGTGAGAATGCAGTACGAGGTCACCGAGGAGATAATCGGAGAGCTTTGCGAAAAGAACAAGGTTGAGCGAAAGCCGACAATTTATATCTTTAACAAAATTGACAAGGTTGACGAAATTCCCGAGACGATACTCGGACTTCCGAGTGCCGATTCGGTATTCATTTCCGCAAAAACGGGTAAAGGAATCGACTCACTCGTAGAAGCCGCGGAAAGAGTCATATCATCACTTAAAAAGGATGTAAAAATATGTCTGCCACATAGCCGAGCAGGTCTTCTTGACACTCTGTACAAATCCTGCACGGTTAAGAGCGTTGAATACACCAATGACGGCATCGAGGTAATTGCAAGCGTCAGCGACAAGGTGCGCGGACAGATGAGAGACTACATTTCAGAGGGATAAAAATGAGCGACAGCTATCAGACCGCAGCCCGTGAGGGTCACGGTATATACGAAGAAAAAAAGTCAATATTCTATTCCTATATCTCCCCTATCGAAACCGAGGAGGAGGCGCTTGAGTTCGTCGAGCTTGTAAGATGTGAGCGTGACAATATGAGACACGTTTGCTATGCGTATATAAACCGCATAGGCAACGTAGTACGCTTCTCGGACGACGGAGAGCCCTCGGGTACTGCGGGTATGCCAATACTTGAGGTTTTACGTCGAGAGGAGCTTGTAGGAGTCGTATGCGCGGTAGCAAGATACTTCGGAGGAATACTGCTCGGTGCGGGAGGTCTTATCCGCGCCTACGGCAAGGCGGCAAAGCTTTCCCTTGACGATTCAGGCAAGGCGACCTTCGTATCCTACGGAGTATTCAAGCTATCCTTCGACTACACCTATCTTTCAAAAATCCGTCACGAAATCGGTCTTATGAAAATCCCCGAGGAGAAATGCGAATTCGGTGAAAAGGTATCATTGACGCTCTGTCTTAATTCCGAGGAGGAGTTAAAGCTTCGTGACAAGCTTGCCGACATAACCTCGGGGCGTGCAATTATCGAAAAAATTTCCGAAAAATTTGCTCCTTTACGCAATTAGGTAATTGACCGCTCGGATAATTAGTGTTATAATAATTAGTAATAATTTGTATCGGAGGACATAAAAATGAGTCTTGCTGACAGAATTTTTGTTGAGAACTGTAAAAACATACTTGAGAACGGTGTATGGGACAAGGAGTTTGAGGTCAGACCTCGTTGGGAGGACGGTACTCCCGCATACACGAAAAAGTGCTTCGCTATCGTCAACCGATACGATCTTTCAAAGGAATTTCCGATAATGACTCTTCGCCGTACCGCAATAAAGACGGCGGTAAGAGAGCTTCTTTGGATATGGCAGAAGAAGTCGAATAACATAAACGACCTTGATGCTCACATATGGGACAAGTGGGCAGATGAGACGGGCTCGATCGGTAAGGCTTACGGATATCAGCTCGGAATCAAGCACAAATACCGCGAGGGTGAATTTGACCAGGTTGACAGAGTAATCTTCGACCTTAAAAACAATCCCAACAGCCGTCGAATCATCACGAACATATACAACCATCAGGACCTTTCCGAGATGCACCTTTATCCTTGTGCGTACAGTATGACCTTCAACGTTGCAAACGGCAAGCTTTCGGCAATTCTCAATCAGAGAAGTCAGGATATGCTTGCGGCAAATAACTGGAACGTGGTTCAGTACTCGGTGCTTGTTCATATGCTTGCGCAGGTTACGGGCCTTGAGGTCGGTGAATTCGTTCACGTTATTGCCGACGCACACATTTACGAGCGTCACGTTCCAATAATTGAGCGCCTTATAGAGCGTGAGCAGTTTGATGCGCCGAAATTCACGCTTGACAAGACGATTGACGATTTCTACAAATTTGACGAAAACAGCTTTACCCTTGAGGGTTATAAATACAATGAGTTCACCGACAGAATAGAGGTCGCTGAATAAGGAGATAAAAATGAATCTTATTGTTGCAATAGACGAAAAAAACGGTATCGGAAAAAACGGAGACCTTCTCTGTCATCTTTCCGCCGACCTCAAGCATTTTAAGGAGGTCACAATCGGCAAGACGGTAATAATGGGCTACAACACCCTTATTTCCCTTCCGAAGTCCGCACCTCTCAAAAACCGCACGAACATCGTGCTTTACGAAAAGGATATAGAAATTGAAGGTGCCGTTGTCGTTCACAGCGTTGACGAGCTTTTTGAATACGTTAAGACCAACAATATCGAGGATGCCTTCGTCATCGGTGGTGCAATGGTTTACGCAACACTTATGCCCTACTGTGACAGACTTTACATCACTCACATTCACAAGAGCTTTGATGCAGACCGCTTCTTCCCCGAAATAAAGGATAGCGAATGGAATGCCGTTGACGTATCCGAAACGCTTGAGGAAAACGGCATAGAATTCCATTACACCACCTACGAAAGAAAATAATGGCAGAATATAAATATGCAGCCACGTGTATGTTCGGGCTTGAAAAATTCGTTGGAGAAACGGTTGACAAGCTGGGCTACAAAAGGCTTGACACAATAGACGGCAGGGTATATTTTGAGGGGGATGAAAATGCAGCAGCAAGGTGCAACGTTAATTTCCGCTGTGCCGAAAAGCTTTATATCATCATTGACGAATTCAATGCCGTAACCTTCGACGAGCTGTTCGAAAAAACAAAAAGCATCAAATGGGAGAAGTATATTCCCTCCGATGCCTTCTTTCCCGTTACGGGACATTCTATAAAATCACAGCTTTTCAGCATAACCGATTGTCAGCGAATAATAAAGAAAGCGATAGTCGACCGTCTTTTCAAGGCGTACAATACTGACAGACTGTCCGAGACGGGCGTTAAAGTGCCCATTGAATTTTTTATTCTCAAGGACAAGGTCGCACTTATGATAAATACAAGCGGAGAAAGCCTTTATAAGAGAGGCTACCGCACAGCGACGGGTGAAGCGCCAATGCGAGAAACCCTTGCATCTGCTCTCGTGCAGATTGCACGTCCGTTCCGCGATACGCTTTTTTACGATCCCATGTGCGGCTCAGGTACGATTGCCATTGAAGCGGCTTTATATCTTAAAAATATAGCTCCCGGACTCAACAGAGGGTTCGCAGGGGAGCAGTTTTCCTTCCTCCCCTCTCATATATGGAACGATGCAAGAGAGGAAGCAAAAAATGCTATATCCGATGAGCCTGTAAGAATATGGGGAAGCGACTTATCCCCCGAGATGATAATCATCGCACGTGAAAACGCCAAGCATGCGGGAGTCGGAGACGTAATAGATTTCTTTGTCAGAGACGTTTCCGATATCGAAATCGGAGAACGTGCAACTGTTGTATGCAATCCACCTTACGGTGAAAGGCTTCTCGACGTTCAGGAAGCGGAGGCTTTATATCGAAAAATGGGAAAAGCCTTTGAAAAAGCAGGGCTTCAAAGATATTACATATTTACATCAAGCGAATACTTTGAAAAACACTTTGGCAGAAAGGCAGATAATACACGAAAAATGTACAACGGTATGCTCCGTTGCTTCTACTATCAGTATTACAAAAAGAACAAATGAAAATCAATGAAATCAACATAAGAGACCCATTCATTCTCACACATAATAACACCTACTATATGTACGGCTCAAGAGTTGGACTCCCCGAGGGAAACCTTTTTCACGGCAGACAGAACGGAATAGACGTATACATAAGCCATGACCTTGAAAATTGGGTTAAGGGAAATACTGTTTTTGCAGAAAACGAAAGCTTCTGGGGTAAATATCAGTTCTGGGCTCCTGAGGTGCACGTTTACAAAAACAAGTTTTATATGTTTGCGACCTTCAAGTCGGATGACAGATGCCGAGGAACACACATTCTTTCCTGCGACACCCCCGACGGAGAATTCAAGCCTATATCCGAAAATCCGCAAACTCCTTCCGATTGGGAATGTCTCGACGGAACGTTTTACGTAGATAAATCAGGAAACCCTCACCTTGTATTTTGTCACGAATGGGCGCAGGTAGGAGACGGAGAAATCTGCGAGGTACAATTATCCGATGACCTGACACACGCTGTAACAGAGCCGAGAATCCTATGGAAAGCATCAGCGTACAAGGACGTTATCTCTACCCTTCCCGACCAAAAGGCGCTCGTTACCGACGGTCCGTTTTTCCACAGATGCAAAAATGGAAGCCTTGCATGTATATGGTCTACATATTCGGCAAAGGGATATGCAGAGCTTGTTTCCGTCAGCGACAACGGTGACATTGACGGAAGCTGGAAGCTTATTGACACACCTATATCAAACTGTGACGGAGGTCACGGCATGATTTTCACAAGTCTTGAGGGAGAAACGCTTTTCGTAATGCACAAGCCAAACGTTCCCACCACCGAAAGACCTGTAATCTTCCCTGTAAAAGAAATCGAAAACAAACTCATTCTGGATGAATAAACGAAAGGATATATTTTTATGGATTTTGAGAGACTTGCAGAATTACTTTATCCCGATATTACAACCACTCCCGAGGATATGGAGGCAAGATTCCCGAGACGTGAGCTTCCCGAGGGTGCGGTCGTTACAAGATTTGCTCCCAGTCCTACGGGCTTCGTACACTTCGGCGGACTTTTCCCTTCTACCGTAGGTGAGCGTATGGCTCATCTTTCAAAGGGTGTGTTCTTCCTTCGCATTGAGGACACCGACGCCAAGCGTGAGGTTGAAGGTGCGGCAGAAGGACTTATAAAGACCCTTGAGCGTTACGGCGTATCCTTCGACGAGGGTGCGGTGCTTGACGAAAACGGAAAGATAACCTACAAGGGAAACTACGGTCCTTACAAGCAGAGTGAAAGACGCGAGATTTACCAGACCTTTGCAAAGTCACTTGTACAGAAGGGTCTTGCATACCCCGTTTTCACCACCGAGGAGGAGCTTGAGGAGCTTCTTGAAACCGACAAGAAGGCGGAAATCAAGAACACCGACTGGACCACTGCGGCGGCAGAAAAGAAGGCGGCTCAGCTCAAAGCCCGTGAGTTTACGCTTGAGGACGTGGAAAAGAATATTGCAGAGGGTAATCCCTTCGTTTTGAGAGTTCTTTCTGACGGAGACGGTGAAAGGAAGGTAAAGATTACCGACCTCATCAAGGGTAATCTTGAAATTCCCGAAAATGACGAGGACTTCGTGCTTCTCAAGTCTGACGGTATTCCTACCTACCATTTTGCTCACGCGGTTGACGATCACCTTATGGGTACGACACACGTTATTCGCGGTGAGGAATGGCTTCCCAGCCTTCCCAAGCACATTCAGCTTTTCCGTTATCTCGGCTTCAAGCTTCCCAAGTTTATGCACATTTCCCAGATAATGAAGCTTGACGAAAACGGCAACAAGAAAAAGCTTTCAAAGCGTGATATGGGCGCTAATATGGACGATTACACCAGAATGGGTTACATCCCCGAGGCTGTGTGTGAATACGTTATGACACTTCTCAACTCAAACTACGAGGAATGGCACGCACAGAATCCCGATAAATCCTACAAGGAATTCCCCTTCAGCGTGAAGAAGATGTCCGTTTCGGGATGTCTCTTTGACTTTGACAAGCTCAATGACGTTTCAAAGAACGTTATTTCAAGACTTGATGCAAAGACCGTTACCGAAAAGGTTACTGAGTGGGCGCTTCAGTTTGACGAGCCCTTCGGAAAGGCACTCGAAGCGACTCCTGACTTTGCAGAAAAGATTTTCGCTATCGGCAGAGGCGGAAAGAAGCCTCGCCGTGACCTCGCTACCCTTGCAGATGCAAGACCTTATATGAGCTTCTTCTACGACGAGTTTTTCAAGCTTGAGGATGAATATCCCCAAAACTTCGACCGTGATGATATAAAGAAAACTCTTGTCACCTTCAACCTTTCCTACGACGAAAACGACGATATGAACGCTTGGTTTGACAAGATAAAGGCTATCGCAGACTCCCTCGGCTACGCATCCGATATGAAGGCATACAAGGCTGACCCTTCAGCCTTCAAGGGCAGTGTTGCAGACATCAGTATGTTTATCCGAGTTGCCGTAACGGGCAAGATGAATGCTCCCGACCTTTATACCGTTATGCAGATACTCGGCCGTCAAAAGACGCTTGAAAGAATTGATGCAATGATAAATTCTCTTTAATAAGGATGGACTATATGGAAGATAACAAAAATTTTATTGAAGAAATAATAGACTCCGACATTGCCGAGGGTAAGATTGAAAAGGTTCACACCCGTTTTCCTCCCGAGCCTAACGGATATTTGCACATCGGTCATTGCAAGGCGCTTGCTATCGACTTCGGTATTGCAAAAAAGTACAACGGTCTCTGTAATCTCCGAATGGATGATACAAACCCCGCGAAAGAGGACACCGAATACGTTGATGCTATAAAAGAGGATATTCATTGGCTCGGATTTGACTGGGATGACAGATTCTTCTACGGCTCGGACTACTTTGAAAAGGACTACGAATACGCTCTTGAGCTTATAAACAAGGGTCTTGCATACGTTTGTGAGCTTTCGGCTGACGATATGGAGAAGTACAGAGGCGACCTTTCTCACCCTGCGGTATCTCCCTGGCGTGACAGACCCGTTGAAGAATCCCTTGACCTTTTCAAGCGTATGAGAGACGGAGAATTCCCCGACGGCAAATACACACTCCGTGCAAAGATTGACCTCGCATCAGGTAACTTCTGGATGAGAGACCCCGTCATATACAGAATAAAGCATATGCACCATCACCGTCACGGTGACAAGTGGTGCATCTATCCCACCTATGACTTTGCTCATCCCATTCAGGATGCTCTTGAGGGTATAACCCACTCACTTTGCTCACTCGAATTTGAAATTCACAGACCTCTTTATAACTGGGTAATTGAAAACGTAAGCGTTCCTCATACTCCCAGACAGATAGAGTTTGCACGACTCAACATAACCAACACGGTGCTTTCGAAGAGATTCTTGAGACTTATGGTCGAAAGTGGCAGAGTTGACGGTTGGGATGACCCGAGAATGCCTACTCTCTGTGGCTTGAGAAGGCGTGGATATACGGGCTCTGCTATCGTAGACTTCTGCTCAAGAGTAGGTGTTGCAAAGGCAAACAGCCTTGTTGACATACGCCTCCTTGAAGCGTGTGTTCGTGACGAGCTTAACGAAGCTGCACCGAGACGAGTTGCGGTATTGAATCCCATCCGAGTTATAATTGACAACTATCCCGAGGACAAGGAAGAGATTTTTGAGCTTCCCAATCATCCTCAGCATCCCGAGATGGGCACGCGTGAGGTTAAATTCACAAAGAACATCTTTATTGATGCCGACGATTTCGCTCTTGTTCCTCCTCCAAAGTTCTTCCGTCTCAAGCCCGAGGGCGAGGTTCGTCTTATGGGCGCTTACATCGTGAAGTGCGGAGACATCATATTAAACGATGACGGAACAGTAAAGGAAATTCACTGTACCGCAGATCTTGAAACAGGAAACGGTAACCCCGTTGACGGACGCAAGATAAAGGGTACTATTCATTGGCTTTCCGAGGCTAACTGCTACGATGCAGACGTTGTGCTTTACGAAAATCTCCTCACCCTCGAGGATCCCTCAAAGCTCCCCGAGGATAAGGAATACACCGACTACCTTAATCCCGATTCAAAGACTGTCAAGAAAGCAAAGGTTGAAGCAGCTCTCAAAACTGCAAAGCCCGGTGATAAGTTCCAGTTTGTAAGAATGGGCTATTACTGTCTTGACACCAAGAATGAAAACACCTTCAACAGCATTGTTCCTTTAAAGGACAGTAAGGGTAAATAAACCACAAAGGCAGAAACGATTTAATTTCGTTTCTGCCTTTTTCGTCCTATCGGCAAAGAGTAGAATCTTAAAAAACGAGCATATCCGAAAAGTGCTAAACAAGGTCTCTTCCATTTTTATCCGTATTGCAGGTTACACGCTCATCCTTTACGAATGCTCTTGTAAGAAGCCGATAATCGTGCAGGGTTATACATCCTATAAGACGCATAATCAAGCAATAAAGCAATGCTGTAACGGTTATGGCTACCGCAAGGCTTATTCCGTTTTCACCTACGCCACCGTGTAAAAACGAAAGCACCGACCTGCTGACAATTAAAGATGTGCAAACGGCAATCAACGGAGAAACAAGCCAATTGAATATGCGTATTCTGACTCCCGTAGCCTTAACGAGGCTTACGGTGGACATAATACAGTTTACTACCTCACCAAACCAAACGACGAAAATGTAGCCTCCGATACCGAATTTCGGGACTAAAAACCACACAAGCAAAACGCTTATAACAGAATCAATGACGTTAAAGCCTACCACCGAAAGCTGTTTGTCAAGCCCCTTCAGAATTGCATCGGCAAGGTGGTCGAAGAACATAAAAATAACGAGCGGTGCAAGCATTTTAAGATATATACCGACGTCACGGCTTTTATACAAAACCATACCAAGCTCGTGAGAATATCCGTAAAGGATTCCCGCAACTCCGACCGAAAAGAACGAGGTCAGTTGCATAACCTTATTAGTCAGCCTCAAGGTGCGTTTTTTGTTTTGGGATGCGTGACAAGCGGCAAACTCGGGCATTACAAGGTCGGAGGCGGCATAAAGAAATGCAGACGGAAAAAAGAGCACGGGAAATACCATACCCGAAATAATTCCATACAGACCGAGAGCACGGGACGGGTCAACTCCGTAACGGCGCAAGCCCGAAGGAATCATCATATGCTCAACCGTCAAAAGCCCCGAGCGTATATAAGAGCTTAAGGCAACGGGAATGGCTATTGACGAAACCCTTTTGCCGAGTCTCGTTTTGTTATGCACACGCGAATAAAGAATTCGACGGTCAAACAAATAAAAGGTATAAGAAAGCAAGAAGGAGAATATTTCTGCAATCACTCCACCGAGTATTACCGCAAGACAGCCCCATTCAAGATTTTCTCCGTCAAAATCTCTTAACAAAAGCATAGTACCGCCCACTCTGACCACTTGCTCAAGCATCATACATATCGCAGGCTTGACAAGGTGTCTCACTCCCGTAAAATAGGCATTTATAACCGAGGACATAACGAGAAACGGCAGGCTTACCGACATTATCCTGACGGAAGAAATGCACCTTGAGTCGCCTAAAAATACGTTGCCGAGAAAGTCCGAGCAGGTAAAGAAAAAGGCTGACGTCACAAAGCCTATAACAAAGGAATAAAGGATACATTTTTCGGCAGCCCTCAATGCCTCGCGAGGATTCTTTTTTTCAAGCTCCTCGGCAATAATTCTCGTTGCGGCAAAGCCTATACCACTTGAAGCAAAGGTTATTCCGAGTCGGTACACCGAGCTTGTAAGCCCGTATATCCCCATACCCTCCTCACCTATCGTGCGAGACAGCCATACCGAAAAATATACGCCTACTACCCTTAAAAGCACCGAAACGATGCTCATTATCGAAGCGTTAACGAAAAACTTTTTAAGCGTAGTCAAAACCTCCTCCCATAAATGTTATGAGAAAAAAGCAGTCGGTATGACAAAAAACAAACGGCAGACGTCTGCCGTTTATTTCATATTATTCAGTATATATCCGTATTCCGTGTTAAGAAGCTGAACGCCGAAAAGCGTATCTATACAGCCGTTTTTACAAGCATCACAAGGCGTGCTGTGTAACAAAACGCTACCGTTTGACATAACTGCCACGCTGTCAGAAAAATTAAAGGCAAGGGGCAGGTCGTGAGTAACGGTAACAACGCATCTGCCATCAGCTGCAAGCTCCTTTAAAAGCCTCATAAGCTCGGCTTGATGCGAGACGTCAAGATAAGTCAACGGCTCGTCAAGTAAAATATAATCGGTATTCTGTGCAAGTGCCATTGCGATAAAAACGCTTTGTCTCATACCGCCGGACAGAGACGAAAGTCTGTTTTGTGCAAACGGAAGTATACCTACCCTTTTCATTGCTTCAATCGACAGCTCCTTGTCTTTCTCTGTATAAACGCAAGGGTAGGATAAATGAGGAAATCGTCCTTGTAAAACCACCTCCTCGACGGTCATATCGGGAATGGTCATACCTTGAGAAAGATAAGAAATTTTCCTCGCACGTTCTCTTGATGAAAGGCTTGAAAGCGGTATTCCGTCAACGGCTATCTCACCCGAAAAAACTCGATTGATACCGACAAGAGTCTTTAAAAGTGTGCTTTTGCCCGAGCCGTTAGGTCCTATAACTGAAATGAGTCTCCCTTTTTCAAGAGTGAGTGACACGGATTTAAGCACCTGCTTTTTTCCGTAGCCCGAGCAAAGTCCTTTAATCTCCAGCATAATCACTCCTCCTTCCTCTGACAAGCAAAAGTATAAAGAAGGGCACGCCTAAAAATGCCATTATAATTCCGACCGGTATTTCATAGGGAGAAAACAACACACGGGAAAGCGTATCACAAAGACAAACAAAGCCTCCGCCGTACAAAGCGCAAAGAGGCAGAAGGTGATGCGGATGGTTTCCCGACACACGCCTTACGGTATGTGGTACGATTAATCCCACAAAGGAAACGAGTCCTGCAATACTCACCGCAGAGCCTGCAAGAAGTGCCGACAAAGCAAGAAAAATACATCTCATACGGGAGGTGTTCATTCCAAGACCCCTTGCATTATCCTCACCAAGAGACAAAACTCCAAGCTCATTTCTCAGGGTCATTAAAATAACGAGTGATATTACCGCAACCACGGTTGCAGGAATAAGCTTTGAATAGGTAACACCTTGAAGCTCACCGATTTTAAAGTCTCCCGTAATAATTCTGATATCAGGCTCAAGCGTTGTAACAACGTCGGTCAAAGCATTGAATAAGCAGTTTAAAGCCACACCGACAAGCACCACGCTTCCCTTTCCCATTTTCCATTTTTGTACGCCGAAATTCAAAAGCATAGTTGCGACGAAAGCACCCGCAAATGCAAGGAGTGAAAGGCGAAAGCCTCCGTATATTCCAAGAGCTGCGGAGACAGCTACCGCAAGCCCCGCACCCGAGTTAACGCCTATAATACTCGGTCCTGCAAGCTTATTTGCAAGCACGGATTGAATGACGGCACCCGACAATGCAAGCGCCATACCGCAAACGACAGAGCCTATCGACCGAGGCAAGCGTACGTATAAAAGAATTCTGCCCGAAACGCTATCAAGACCGTCAAAAAGCTCTGCAAGGCTTAATGAAGTGCTCCCGACGGCAATACCTAAAGCCGTCGAAACAATTACGAAAATTATTCCGACGGCATAAAGCGTTTTAATCTTCAACTGTGTCTGATAACAAGATTTCGACGAGCTGTTCATACGATTTCGCCCAGCGTGAATTAGGCTTCAGGTTAAAAAGGTGTCTGTCCATCAAGTGAACACGCCCATTTTTCACTGCCTCAAGAGAGCTCCACGCAGGGTCTTCCTCTATCATTTTTTCAAGATTTTCAAGAGCCTTTTTCTCATCCCCCATCGCAACCGCAAAAATGTGATAAGGCTCACTTCTCATAACGCTTTCAATACTTAAGTTTTCCAAAAGACCGGCATCGCTGTCTGCTATATTCACACAGCCCAAATCAGCAAGCATTTCACCAAGCACAGTACCCTCACTTGATTTAGCCTTGATGCTGCCCGAGGAGGCACGTAAAAGCAATATTCTCGGCTTATTATCGGAGAGCCTTGCTTTAATGACATCAATCTCATCCTTGACATTCTCTCCGTTTAACTGATACAAGTCCTTCCGTCCCGTTATGTCGGTAAGAATATCAAGCATAGAAAGATAGTCGTCAAAGGAATCAACGTCAAAATAAGCAACGGTGATACCCAAAGCCTCAAGAGGCTCCTGCAATTCAAGATTTGATGCGGTTGAGGCACTTGCTATAACGAGCTGTGGGTCGGACGAGAGAAGCAGCTCAAGGCTCGGAGAATGAGCCCCGCCGATATTCACGGCATCAAGCTCAAGCCCGAAATCCTCCCAGGCATCCTCAGACGTCGCACAAACCTCACCTCCTGCAAGCATCCACATATCCGCAAAGCTTCCGAGAAGTGTCGCTACACGAACGGGTGAGGAGGCAACCGAAACCTCTCTGCCGAGAGCGTCAACGAAGGTCACCGACGGGCTGTCATCATTTCTGTCAGAGCAAGAGACGGTAAAAAGCAATAATAATATACTAATCAGCAATAAGCTTCTTTTCAACATAATCAAAGCCAAGTCTTTCTACGGTATCCGAGAAGCGTTCGCCCTTGATACCCTCGTCACGAAAGAGAATAATTGCACGCTCGATAACCTCAAGCACCTTTTCCTCACTTGTAAACACACAAGACAAGGGCTTGCCCATCGCACGCTTCTTGCCCCATCTTCCGCCGATATATACCCTATATCCCTCACCACTGCCGACAACAGCCTTAAAGGGACATTTTACGGTACAACGTCCGCAATTATTACATACAGACGGGTCAATCGTGATTTTGCCGTTACAAAGTGCGGATGCCTTCATCGGACAAGCACTCTCGACGGCGCATTTTTTACAGCCACGGCAAAGGTCCTCGTTTATAATCGGGATTCTCTGACCTACAACGCCGATATCGTTTATATCGGGCTTTACACAGCTATTGGGACAGCCGCCTACCGCTATCTTGAATTTATGCGGAAGGGTAACGTTATGGTAGCCCTCGTAAAAGCGTGTATGTATTTTCTCACTAAGCCCAAAGGTGTCAATGAGTCCGAACTGACAAGTCGTGCCCTTGCAAGCAACGATAGGTCTTACCCTT
>JAFYTG010000013.1 GCA_017558945.1 Clostridia bacterium | reverse complement strand
GGTATTCCCTTTGAGGGATATATGAAGGAAACCGAAAAAACCATAACGCTGGATAATATCGGTACCCTCTCCGAGCCGTTAACAAACGACTCTCTTTCCCAGATTGCTACACAGTATAACGGCGCTAACACCGCATACATTTTCGGATACGAGGGCAACACCTTCCGTCCCAATGCAAATATGACGAGAGCTGAGGCGTGTACGATTTTTGCCCGTCTTATTCTCGGAAAGCAGACTATACCCGACGGATATACGACTCGCTTTGAGGACGTAAAAAAGAACGATTGGTTCTATAACGCAATTGCATATCTTGACGAGACGGGCTACTTCTTCCGCAATAAGAATACCACCTACAAGCCCAACGAGCCTATAACTCGTGCCGAGTTCGTAGACCTTGCAAACTCTGCCTCATCACTCGTTGCTACAATAGAAAACGTTTCCTTCAACGACGTGCCTCAGGATCACTTCTACTATCATTCGATTACTGCGGCTGCAAGCTCGGGTCTTGTTAACGGCTACGAGGATGCAACCTTCCGCCCCGACAACACAATTACAAGAGCAGAGGTTGTTACTGTTATTAACAGACTTTTAGGTCTCAAGGCAACCGACAGAACAATCAGCGTAAAGAGACTTGAAAACGAGTTTGTTGACATTGGCTCTCATTGGGCAAAGCTCAACATCCTGATGGCTTCCAACTCCAACGTACACGGTGAATATTATTACTCTGCTACACTTGACGGAGTCAGCGAAACCGCAAAGGAGCTGTCCTTCAAGAACAAGCACTTTGAGATAGTTCTCAACAAGAAAAACGGTAACGTTTCCAAAATCATAAATCTTTACAACGGAGAGAATATTAACTCACTCACCTATCAATTTATTTATCTTATGAATGATTTTGGTACAAAGCTTCTTCCCACGAATATGACCGTTGAGAACAACAGAATCAAAGTAGACTTCAAGGGTAATTACAGCATTTATATGATAGCTGATATCGAGGACAACTATATGTCCTTTGAAATTGACTCCGAGCTTCCAAAGAATATCAAGTCTGTAACCTTCGCAAATCTCAACACCAATATCAAGGCATCAAATGATCCCGAATCCTTCAAGCTTAACGGAATCGGTATGTCCGCATGGACTAACCCCGTAAACAAGGGATATTCTTCAACCGCATCAAAATCGACAATCGCACACGCATACACCATCTACGCATCAGGCGTAATGGGAGCAAAAATGGGCGTTGTATTTTCAAAGCACGCAGACCATCTCAAGTATCTCCAGGAGCTTACCGATTCAATCGACACAACTGTCGGTCTTGCATCAAAGGCAGGCGGTGCTTATGCACACGAATGGGAGGGCAACTTCGGTGACTACGTTATCGGACGTCTCGTTCCCGAAACTCTCGACACCAACATCAAGCTTGCTTTAGACCTCGGTGCTGACCAGTACGATATACATCAGGGTGGCACATCCTTCCGTCAGGGTGACTTCTATTTCCACTATACCGAAAACGGAACGGCAAAGGAGTACTACGAAACAGCAGGTAAGAAGTTTGAGGCGGCAGGTCTCAAGACAGGTCTTCACACCTATGCTTATTACATTGATTACAACGCAACATCACTCACCGCAAATCCTCGCTGGCAGAGTCAGCTTGAAACTCTTGAAACCTATACTCTCCGCGGAAAGCTTACAAAATTCAAGGTAAGCATTAAGACCGTAGAGGATGCAACAAGCTTTGACAGAGACTTCTCGTTCTTCCACAGAAACAGTCCTTTTGTACGAATTGACAACGAGATAATTCGTATAGGTCAAGGAACGACAGAGGGCTTTATCAAGTGTAACAGAGGACAGTGCGGCACAGAGCCCGCAGATCACGCAGACGGCTCAACCATTTACCATCTCGGCGGATACTTTAATATGTTCGCTCCCGTACTCGGCTCCGAGCTTTTCTATCACGTTGCAGACCTTACCGCTAAGGCTTACAACGACGGTGGCTTTGATATGATTTACCTCGATGCTATCGACGGTCTCGGAAATCATCTCAAGTCAGGTGAGGAAACCTGGTACTACTTCCATATGTTCGTTCAGAGAATTATTTCCCAGTGTAAGCGTACCCCCATCGTAGAAACATCCTCATCCGCTCCTCAGGAATGGAACATCAGAGGAAGAATGGGTGCTTGGGACTATGCGGCACACGGCATCAAGCGTTTTATTTCAAATCACGTTTCGGTAAACCTCGGAACTATGAAGAACAATATGTCCACAACGCTTGGATGGTTCTCCTTCTTCCCTGATGATAAGCCTGCGGGCAATATGAAAAACACCGTTGAAAAGACTCTTTTCCGCGACGACCTTGACTATCTCGGAATGAACGCAATCATTCACGATATGTCAATCGTTATTGACCCGTTCTCCATTGACACATATAACAACAATCAATTCTTCAGAGAGAGCGTTAAGTACTATAACGAGCATTACTCAAATCTCCGTAAATCCCATTACTTTACCGAAGAAGTAAAGAACAAGGTCAAGGAAATTGGCGGTGAGTGGAAGGTAATTGAAAAGAAGGACGGCGAATACGCATTCCTGCAAATGTACTATGACAAGAAGAATCTTGTATACGCACGCGATTACACCGACAACACGCTGAACGGCAACAACCCGTTTGACGCACAGACTCCGTTTATCCGAATTGAATCACGCTACTCTACCCTCTTTGAAAATCCTACGGTTATTGCAGATTTTGACGAAAATTCAACTATGACTGCAAAAACCTTGTCAAAGACCTGTCAGCTTGATATGAGAGAGACTATGGCACTCGTTGTCAAGGTCAAGGGAACGGGTAAGGACGGAGACGGACTTGTATTCACGGTTAAGGGCTCGGCTACATCCGGAGTAAGCGGAGGTCAGACTCATCACTTCATCGACCTCAACTTTGAAGGATGGCGTGAATTCATTCTCATTGATGCGGACAACGCTGAATACGACGTTGAAAAGTACAAATTCACGGGAGTTGACACTGTGTACTCATCCTACAACACTTACAGAAACATTCCTCCCTACTCTAATATTACAAGCATCACTGCTACCGTTAACACCGACTCTGCAATGAATGCACAGATTGGTGACGTTGTGGCTTATACTCACACCGATGCACCCGTTAAGAATCCTACCGTTACAATAGGCTCTGAAAGTATCACCTTTAACTGTACTGTTAGGGGTGGCGAGTACATCGAATACTATCCCGAAACCAACACCGCAACGCTCTATCACAACGCAGAACAGACTACCGAAAGCGTTACGGTTTCAGGCTCGGTTAAGGTGCCCTCGGCTAGCTTTACCGCAACCTACTCCGCAGAAGCACAGACAGATGCACCCGTTCGCGCAAGACTTGTATTCGGCTTCAGCGGTCAGGAAATCGGAAATAACTAACACTTTTTATATCAGCACCAAAAAAAACGGGTGCTGATATTTTGTTAAAATGACAAAAAGTTTCAAAAATAATTATCACAATTAGTTGACTTATTATAAATTGTATGCTAAAATCAAGATAAAAAATTTTATTCAAAAGGAGTAAAACGATGAAAAAAATTCTATCAGCAATTATTCTCACCGTTTTAATCGTTTCCGCACTTTGCATTTCAGCATTTGCCACAAACGATTTTGTCGGAGAGAACGAATTTGTAATTGCAAGTTTTAACGGAATTAACACATACGTTAAAGATAATAACAAATTCGAAAACTTTGAGGTTTCGGCATACTGGCTCGCAGACAGTAAGGACGCATATAACCTCAAGTACGTATCCTTTCTTGGACAGATAGCCAACATCTGCCAGTACACCCACGCAACTGTTATTACGGCTCAAAAGCAATCTGCCGCTACGCTCGTTCAGTTAAGTCTTGAGGACCCTGAATGGCAGAAGCAGTATAATAAGGTTGCATCCGTTGTTTCCGAGTTCAAGAAAGTAGGTCTTCCGATAGGCTTCTCACTAGACCGTGAGGACTATGTTTCAGGCGGATTCAGCAGAGACAATCTTGCAGCATCCATTCTCGGCTTGGAAACGATTATGCCCGAGGATGCAATCTACGATTATCTTGACGACAACAACTATTGCACCTACGTTTCATCAAACAACGGTGTAAAGTATATGATTTTCCAGCTTGAAATGTATCCCAAGACCGCAACTCTTGAATGGTTCAAGCAGACCGTTGAAGCAAACCCCGACAAGTACGCAATAGTTTGCACCACCTCTTTTATTGACGGAAGCGGTGCAATGTACACAATGTGGGACTGGAACGACGGCTTCACGTTCACAGGTACTACCAGTCTTAAGAGTATGAACATTACCTGGACCGATCAACCCCGTGACGGTGAAGCGCTTTGGGATTATGCTCTCAAGGATTGCGACAGACTTCTCGCCATAATCTGCGGTAATGCAGGCAACGGCGAAATCGTATCCACCAAGCTTAAGGGTACGAACGGCAACGAGGTTGCAGTATTCGGAGCAAACGCAGATGCAGGGTTGAACGCTTCGGGCTCTCCCGTGCTTATGACCAAGATTTCCGCTGACAATACGGAAATCACTTGTGCCTGGGCTGAGGCTATGGAGGGTGTTGATAAGCCCACCGCAAAGACGATAAAGCTCGGCAAAATAGGCGCTCTTTCCGAGGCACTCATTGATACTACCCTTCCCAAGATTCCTGCACAGTCAAACGGCTCTAACACGGCGTACATCTTCGGATATGAGGGCAACACCTTCCGTCCCAACGCGAATATGACAAGAGCTGAAGCTTGTACCATTTTTGCGCGACTCATCCTCGGCGTACAGACCATTCCCGACGGATACGTAACGCGCTTTACCGACGTAAAGGTAGGCGATTGGTTCCACAATGCAGTTGCATTCCTCGACCAGACGGGCTACTTCTTCCGTAATAAGAACACCGAATACAAGCCCAACGAGCCTATTACCCGTGCAGAGTTCGTAGACCTTGCGAACAGCGCAAGCAAGCTTACAGGCGTTAACTCCGTAAGCTTTACAGACGTTCCAAATGACCATTTCTATTATATATCTATTAATGTGGCAGCCGCTTCTGGTCTTGTAAACGGCTACGAGGACGGCACCTTCCGTCCCGATAATACCATAACCAGAGCAGAGGTCGTAACTGTTATCAACAGACTTCTCGGACTTAGAGCTACCGAAAAATCTATCAGTATGGATCACCTCGACAACGTATTCGTTGACATTGGTTCTCACTGGGCAAAGCTCAACATTTTGATGGCATCCAACTCCAACGTTCACACTGCCAATTACTACAAGGCATCTCTTGAAGGAGTTGAAGAAAAGCCCACCGAGTTCGTATTTGCCAATAAGCACTTCTCCTTCTCTGTCAACAAGAAGAACGGTAAGGTTACTGAGTTTATTAACCTTGCAACAGGTGAGGATATTTTCGCTTCTTCAACAGCGCCGCAGTTCATTTACCTTTCCTCTGCTTCGGGAGCAAAGCTTGTTCCTACCTTAATGGAAGCAGAGGGCGGAACGATTAAGATTACCTTCAAGAACGGCTACGTCGTTTACCTTTTAGTTGAAATCCGCGACAACTATATGACCTTTGAGATTGATTCCGACCTTCCTGCAAGCATTTCCTCCGTAACCTTTGCAAATCTTTCAACCAATCTTCAAAAAGCAGTTGACGACGACGATTATCTTCTCAACGCAATCGGTATGACCTACTGGACCAACCCCGTTAACAAGGGCTTCCGTCTCAACGCTGCATC
>JAFYTG010000111.1 GCA_017558945.1 Clostridia bacterium | reverse complement strand
GAGGCTGATATATCAGCTTCGAAAAGGCTTTTTGCCTTTTCGACATCCTACATTCATTATAAGACTACATTGGAATAAAGTATAGCTGTAGCAAAAGAGCGTTAAATTGCGTTTGCCTTTCTTTATATTTGTTTTGTTGCGAATTTTTTGGTTGTTTTGCACAAATCAAATGGTCCGATTTACCATAAAATTGAGAATTGGAATAAATCTATTGACTTTATTTTTAAATGGTAATATAATTAAAATATCAAAATGGCTATCCATTTTTATATTAATTTTAAGGAGGAAAAAACTATGCAAAAATCATTCACAAGCCGTATACTTACAGTGCTTTTGGTTGCAGTAATGCTTCTTGGCGCTTTTTGTATTGCGGTAGCGGCAGAGGATCTCACGTTTGACCTTACAACGTATGCAGATACCGCTGCCGTAAGAGCAGAATGGACTATACACAAGCCTAACGGTGTTTCAGGAAGCGCCAGCGTTTCCAAGAGCGAAGGCCGTGTTGGTATGTATGAGTCCGTCACCAAGAATGAGGCTGCTGTAAACAACGAGCTTCATATGACTTGGAATATTCCTGTGGAGAAGCAGTTCAAAATCAAGGATTTTGGCGGCTTCGAGTTTAAGAGAAGAAGTTCAAACGGAGGTACGCTTCTCGATAACTACGGTACAGAATATAAGTTCGTATTCACAATGGATGACGGACAGACTCTCACCCGTACGTTCCCTTGGTATGATACAGTTCGTGGTTATAGCGCCTCTGCATGTGTTGTCACAGACGAGGGCTTCCAGACTGCAGTAGCGGGACTTAAAGGCGATCCTACGGTCGTTTCTATCGCATTTTATCCCTATACGTCCCATCCCGATTATTATCTTTTGAGACCTACCGATATATATAAGCCTGCCGTTAAGGACGACCCTGCAACCGAGGACGTTGACGAGACTCAGGCTTCTCAGCCAGGTAGTGACCAATACAATCAGCTTTATTATCTCAGCTTTAAGGATGCCGCAGAAATGCCCACGGGTCTTGTAGGTGTTATTGATAGCTGGGACGGCACCGAGGCTGACGTTCACGACGGTAAGATTACGGGTCTTGATGCAGAAAAGACCTATAAGTATGCTCCCATTCACTCTCTTGACGCTGATTTCGTAACCGTTACGGGTGTAACTGAAATCACGGGTCTCGTGGGCGGTGTATACGAGGTTTTTGCCGTTGAGGAAGGCATACTTGACAGTGATGCTGTTATTGTTATAATTCCCAAGGTAACTCAGGGCTCTTATGACAACTATCTCAATAATACTGCTAACAATCTTATGCAAATGAAATCTCCCGTACCCGTTAGCGGATATTGGACTAACCCCACGCGCGGCTCCGTTACATCTGCAAAATATATTGCAACCTTTTATTCAAAGACAATGATTGCAGGTCTTTATTCGGGCTACACGAATCACCTTGCTCTCACCGACAAGGCTAACGAGTATTACAGACGCAACGTTCCCGTAATGGAATATGCATTCACTCCCGAACAGCAGTTTGACGTTGATACGGGCTATTTTAAGTTCGGCGCATATATGAACAACGTTCATTATCCTTGGAATGGTATCGTTAATCTTAAGGAGCATCCCATTACTGCGGCTCTCTATATCTACGTTAACGGCGATATGGAAAATCCCGCTGTAAGATACTTCCAAATCAATCAGCTGACGTCTGTATCTGAAGTAAACGTTGACCTTTCGGCAGAATTTGACGGATACGTTACTTCTATCAAGTACGTTCAGTTCTACGACATTCCCGATAAGTCTCTTTACACAACTGTCTCGTCAGGTGACGGTTATCACTTCGTAGCAGGTATCACCACCATTCCTTTCGGTCCTTCCACCTTTGCTCCCGAGGCAGGTACCGAGAATGACGGAAGCTTTGCTATTACGGGTCTTGACGAAACCAAGGAGTACCTCTTCTCAACTGATAACAGTACATGGCAGACCATCACGGGTGTTTCAAAGGTAAAAGACCTTACTGTCGGTACTTATTACATTCAGGAGCAGGCTTCTCTTGGTGTTTCGAAGTCTGAGGTATTTACCTTTGAAATCAAGGGTGCCGTTGAATTTACAGGTGCTCCCGTTATTGACGGCAAGGTTATCAAGGGCCTTGATGAAAATACACAGTATGAGATTTCATCCTTTGGTTATAACGGCGCTTCGGAATGGGTTCAGCTTGAGGTCGGTACTACCGAGACCGCAGAGCTTGACTTTGGTCTCTACGGAATCCGCGTTGTAGCCGCAGACGGTTACTTTGAAAGTGCTACACAGTATTTCCTTATATCCGGTTCTGAAAAGTACGGCTCAATCGCATACAATAAGTATGACAGCTCAAGAGGCTGGGTAGCAGGCTACTGGACGTCAGCTATTGGTAACGGATTTACCAATTACGTTGGAAAGCGTGTATTATCAGGCGGTTCAGTAACCGAATACGATACAAGACTTAATATGACTTACAGATACGTTCTTGAGGCTGGTGAAATCCGTCCCATCAACGCTATCGCGGATATGAACTTCTTCTATGTTTGCGGTAACGGAAATCCTTGGGTTTCTTCTAAATTTACCGCTCGCTTCCGTTTCCACGTAGCAGGTGGCGACGTAGACTATTACGATATATTTGTTGATCACAGCTTTAACGTATCCGCTGTTGTATCGCCCTCTTCCGTTATCCCCTTTGATGCTAAAGGCTATCTTACGGCAATTGAGATTCATCCTGTTTGGGATGTAGTCGGCTCAAAAGAGCTTAATGGCAAGGTTCCCGCACCCTATCCTGTATTCTATATTGAGCCCTATGATCTGGATCCCGATATAACGGATGTTACCAGTGCGGACAAGTACAGAGTAAATATAGCCGCAGTTGCAGCTCCTCAGGGACTTAAGGTCGAGAAGGGTGTTGACGGCTATTATAAGGGATATAAGATTACAGGTCTTGATGCAAATGCTGCATATGAGATCAAGGATCCCACAGGTAAAGTGACTGCAGTTGAGCTCGGTGTTACCGAAATTACTGACGTTGTTGCAGGTGTTTACTCATTGCGCTATGCGACAACCGATACTCTTCCTGCATCAGGCTGGTGCGACATATTCGTTCCTATGATCAATCCCGTATTCGGTAGAGAGGGTTCAACTATTTATGCCTCTGTTGCAAGTGATACCTTCGTTGAGAATAAGTGGGTTGTCAACCCCTATGAAAAAATGTACTTTGAGACTGCCTCCAATGTATTCTATGTTGGAGGAGGCACAACACTTTCCAAGCTTTATACCCTTTACACCTTCGCTGAGGCAGACCGCTTCGTAATTGATGAGCATCCTTATATTTACGCAGATTTCAGAAATGAAATGGTTAATATGGCTATCGTCACCGCATACATCAAGGACGCTATCGCGGCAGTTGACGTATACGTTGAGGGCGAGGATGAGCCTTACACCGTAACGACTCCTTGGAAGGGATATGCTTGGGACGCTAATGCTTGCAAGACTTTCAATCAGATGATTGTTAACATTCTTGATCTTTGCCCTGAAATTGCAGGCAAGACAGTTATGGCAGTTAAGTTCCGTCCTTATTCAAATATCGACTTGACTCCCAATGACTATAACACAACTGCAACAGCAGGCAGATATATGTACTTCCGTATGTACGGACTCGGATTCTTCGATACTCCTGCAAACGTTCAAGCACTTACCAAGCTTACTAACGAAAGAGTTAATACACTTACCGGACTTCGTGCAGAAGCCGATATCATCTATGCTATCGGTGCAAAGCCCACAGCTTCCGAGTTTACCGTTTATGAGCTTTACTCTGACGGTACAGAGCGTGAGATTAAGACGTTCGACGTAGAGGTTGCTGACGACTTCGCACAGAACGCAGGCACCGCAACCGTTACAATCAAGGCTCGCGGCTTTGAGACTGAGGTTGAGGTAGCGGTTGGTCTTGAAAGCATTGCTATCAAGTCCGCTCCCGCAAAGACCGAGTACTTTGACGGCGACGCTCTTGACCTTACGGGTCTTGAGATTGTTGCAATTCTCGGAAACGGTGAACAGATTTCCGTAACCAAGTTTACAACAAACGTTGAAACCGCAACTCTCGGCACTACAACCGTTACCGTTATGTACGGTGGCAAGGAGGCAACCTTCGACATCACTGTTAAAGAGGTTGTTCTCGACTCCATCGTAATCAACTCCTGGCCCGACAAGGAGCTTGCAGGCGGTTACCTCGAGGGTGACCCCGTAGACCTCACTGGTCTTACCGTTAAGGCTATCTACAACAATGGTTATACTGAGGTTCTCGGACTTGACAAGATTGAAGCAGTTTACGGCGCTGAGGTGATGACCCGTGGTACTACCCTTACCGTATCTTACGGTGGAAAGATCCTCTCAGGCCTCATTCTCACCGTTAACAGTAAGGCTATCAGCGAAATTACTATAACCACTCCCGCAGAAAAGACCGTATATATGGTAGGCGAAGAGCTTGATATTACAGGACTTGAGCTTACCGTAAATTACGAGGATGGCTCCTCTGAGGTTGTTACCAAAGGCTTTATTGCTGATGCTGATCTTTCCGAGGCAGGAGAGGTTGTCGTAAGCGTTCTTTACGAAGGCTTCACTCTTGAGTATACCGTAACCGTTCGCACAATTGATTCCGCATTCATTATGACTCCTCCCACAAAGACCGAATACGTTGTTGGTGAAGAGCTTGACACCGAGGGTCTTGAGCTTTACGTTCTTTACTCCGACGGTGAAGAAGCATACCTCACCGAAGGCTTC
>JAFYTG010000012.1 GCA_017558945.1 Clostridia bacterium | reverse complement strand
GTATTACTTCCCATCTCACCTGTATAAGCGGTATGAACTGTATTTACTACCTTGTAAATTTCAGTATCAAAGTAACGGTCTGTACCGTTTGTGTAAGTTGCGATATCCTTATCTCCTACCCAGTAGCCTATCTGGTGAACTGTAAAGGTCTTGGAGAAGGTGTTCTTGTCAAACGTTGCGTATACATCCTCACCACCAACATGGATGAAGTGAATTCTTGCCGCTGTTCCGCCGTATGCCGTA
This sequence comes from Clostridia bacterium, assembly GCA_017558945.1. GTDB lineage: Bacteria > Bacillota > Clostridia > Oscillospirales > SIG627 > RGIG6353. The sequence continues at coordinate 11,120 of JAFYTG010000012.1, read as the reverse complement.
CCGTTTACGGTTCTGTAGTATACGTACTGCGGATCGTCTGTTGCTTGTGTTCCGCTGGGCAAGGTTCTCTCTATTGCATAGGTTGCAACTGTACCCGTAGTGTCATTTCCGGTAGCTACGAGACTAAGAGTAAAGATACCTCCGTGTGCCCACTTAGCCGTATAGCTTCTGTCACCAATGCTTGTCTTAACGATAGTTGTAACCTTGTTACCCGAAGCATCAAACCAACCAAGGAACTGATATCCCGACTTGATATCGGTAGGTGCTTCGAGAGTGATATCATCAGTCCATACCGTATAGGTAGCAGGGTTATTGTGCTTGGTAGCACCGGTTCCTATTGAATAGGTGATGGTGTACTGATTAACACCCCAGATAGCGTAGAGAGTAATGTTACCCTGAGGAACAAGACTGCTTACAAGCTGTCCGTCGGTATACAGAGGCTCTGTAGCGTTTTGATCCGTATGCCAACCAAGGAATGTGTGTCCCTTGTATGAGAAGCTCATTTCCTTGAAGGGCTTAAGGTTGGTATTAGAGCCGTAAACCATAAGCTGTGTCGATGTACCGATAGCGCTTCCGTCACGGAGATTGTTGTTGAAGGTAACGGAATACGGATTAGCATCCCACTTTGCGTAGACGTTGATGTTATACGCACCATTTACCGTGTAGCTCTGATTGATCGGGATAGTAAGCATCTCGTCTGCGTACCAGCCTGCGAAGTTATAACCAATTCGAGAACCGACGGGATCAACAATTACAAGAGTATTGTCAACAACCGTGAATTCCGTCGGGTTTTCGGGTGCGTTTTCTGCTTCAAACAGATTCTGGTAAGAAACCTCGTATACTACAAGCTCCCAGATATCGTAGAGGTGAACCTTTTCACCATCAACGGCGGTCAAGTTCTTAAGCTTTGCACCGTTGGTGTAAATAGCATCACCGTTAGCTTCGGTTGCCCAACCAACAAAGGTGTAGCCCTTGTAGGTTGCTCTGTGCTTTGTGAGTGCCTGCTTTACGTCGTAGGTGAATTCCTGATTAATGGTATCCTGCGTATTGTTGTTAATATGCATTACAACCGTGTAAGAGTTAGCCTCCCACTTAGCCCAGAGAGTAACGGGACCCGAGTTGCCTGCCGCAATAGCGGTAATTTTCTCCTCGAAGCTCTCGTCACTGTACCAGCCAATGAAGGTATAGCCTTCCTTGGTGGGATTGGCGAACGTAACGTCCTGACTTTCGTTTGTATAGAAGGTAGGATTGTCCTCGTTGTTTTCACCGCCGTCAAGCTTATAACGGATTTCATAGGTTGTAAGCTTCCATTGGCTTATATACGTGAGATTTCGGTCGGGCATGGTTGCGGGAACCTCTGCTCCCCAACCGCCGAATACGTAGCCCTCACGGGTACCTGCGTCGGGTGCAACGATAGCCGCACCGTAATCAAGGCTCAATTCCTCGATAAGAGCGCCGTTTTCACGGTAGAATGCAACCTTATAGGTATTGATTTTCCAATGTGCCTCATAAACACGGTTACCTGTCGAGCCATCAAGAATTACGTCATGGAGAGGCTCGGTCTGACCCTCCCAGGTCCATCCGAGGAAGGTGTGTCCTATTCTGGTAGGCTCCTTGATAACTACAAGCTGCTCAACGTTGTAGCTTGAAGGATTCTGTGCAGAATTGTCACCGCCGTTCAATACGTAGTCAACTGAATACGTTACGATGCTCCAATGAGCGTACAGAGTATGATTCTCTGCGGTATTCATAACGTCGGTTTCGGTAACTCTGTCACCGCCTACTGCCTCTGTATACCATCCGGAGAAGGTATAGCCGGACTTTTCAGGCTCGGGCAACGTGCCGTATGCCTCATCAAAGGTACACAATCTGCTACCTATTGCAACTCCGTCGCCTCTGTCGAAGGTAACGTCGTATCTGTTGGGAGTCCAGATCATTTCATAGGTCAGATTATTTGCAGGCATTGTCTGTACGGGAACTGCATCCCATACGCCCGTATAACCGATTCTTGTCAATTCGGGAGCGGTAATGGTATCGCCCCACTTTATCTCACCCTCGGTGTAGATATTGCTTACGCTTCCGCCGTTAAGTATCCACTCAAGAGTGTAGGTATTTCTGGAATATCTGTATTCAACCACGTTACTCTCGGAATTACTTGTAATTGTAATATCCTCGCTTTCGGGTGATTTGAATCCGTCATATTCCTTCACCTCGGGAGTAACGGTCGCGTCCATAGCTGCCGTTTCAACAACAGTATCGACAAGCACGTAGCTACCGTCAAGTGCTTCCTGATAATGATATGCCGTATAAGCATACTCTCCGGGTGTCCACTTAGCGTAGAGGGTCGCCGTAAGAGCAGGCATGATGTTTGCGGTAATTCGAGTGCCATCCTCAAGGAACCAGCCTGAGAAGCCGTAGCCGTCTCTTATGGGGTTGCTCGGAAGCTCGATTGTCTTGCCATACTCCTCGGTAATAGTTTCAAATCTATTATCCTCATCCTCGTATCTGAGAGTAAGTGAGTACGTCAATCTGTCATAGTAATACTTGATTACGAGAGAGCCGTCATCGTTGATGGTCTTGGTGATTTCCTGCGGTGCACGGAATCCTTCATAATCCTCGGTTGCGGGAGTAATTTCAGAATCGGTCGTACCCGTGAAGATTTCTCTCTTAGCCAAAGTGTAAGTATTCTTGTCAATGTCTCTCTTGTAATGCTCAACAACGTAAGGTGTATTAGCGTTGGGAATCCAGTTTGCCTTGAATACAAGAGCGCCCGTTGTTCCCTCCTCGATTCTCTCTACCGTCTCACCTGCTTCATTAAGCCATCCGCCGAAGGAGTAGCCGATTCTGCTGGGCTCGGAAAGAGTGATGCTGTCAAGCACGTTATAGGTCTTGGGGTTACCCGACGCATTTATACCCTTGTCAACGTCATATGTTACGTTATAGGTATCAAGGCTCCATACTGCATAGAGGTTTACAACCTTGCCGGTCTGGTTTTCAAGATTGATTACCGAAGCGCCGTCGGTGTAAGCAACACTTCCGTCTGCAGTACGTGACCATCCGAGGAAGGTGTAGCCCAAGCGTGTGAACGCATTGGTGGTAAGATTTACCTTCTCGTCATACTTCGTTGCGATTGTTGCGGTTTCACCCTCACCGCCGTTTGCGTGGAAGCGTATCTCGTAGGGATTGGGTACGTAGCTTGCGTACAAGTCAACGTCACCGTGGCTTCCCGCCTCAATCATAATTATACGCTCACCCTCGCACTCCTCGTTGTCAAACCATCCTGTGAAGGTGTAGCCAACCTTGTCCTGAGGATCCATAAGGTTTACTGCATCCGACTCGATGGTGTAGGTCGAAGGATTGGAATGAGGTAAGGTGTTATGATACTTAATATCATATACAACGGGTGACCAGGAAGCATAGAGGATTGCGGTCGAGCCGTTTGCGCTTGCGAGGTTTGAAACCCTCTCTCTGTCCTGATAACGGACAGTACCATTACGGATTATCGACCATCCCTTGAAATCGTAGCCCGTGCGTGTGAAGGTGCATGCGTACAATGACTCAACCACGTCGTATACTGCGGGCTGACCTTCCATTACACCCTCACCGTTGTTGGCGTCAAACTCAATGGTATAATCGTTTGCCTTCCATTGTGCAGTATAGGTTGCATCCTTGTCTGCCATAACGTCAACAAATTCGGGAGTCCAAGTCGTCAACGCATATCCCTGACGGCGTACCTCGGGAAGTGCTATCGACGCACCGTAATATACGGTGTAATTGAGGTCCTCCTCGCCGTTTTCGGGCTTGAAGGTAAGATTGTAAGAATGTCTCTTGTAGTTAACCTTGATAATTGACTTGCCGTTAGCCGCAATTACGGGATCCTCTCCCTTAGCGGTAAGGTCTTCGCCAAATACTGTGATATTATCGAAGGAAACACCGCCCGCAATGAGATACTTGGTATCTGCATTGACCTCGATTCCGTCACCGTTATCAAGGAGAATTGCTTCTCTGAGCTGCTCTTCGGTAAGAACGTCGCCTGTTGTTCCCTCAAATACGAGGAAGTCCTGCATTACGTATCTGCCGTCAGGCTGCTGAACGTAATATTCTACACGGTAGGTGGTTGCGGGGTCTACCTTCCACTGTGCGGTGTAGGTAACGTCCTCTTCACCCATCGTTTCGGCAATTTCCTTATCCCAGCCGTCGAAGATGTAACCCTTAACTGCGAACTGAGGTGCAGTCACACGACCGCCAAAGTCTAATTCGTAGCTTACTGTTTCTCCGCCGACGATACCGGGATCGAAGGTTACGGTATGTGTCTGAAGGTCGTAGTAGTAACGCTGTACTGCACTTCCGTCAGCAAGAATCTGAAGCTCTTCCTTAACAGGTGTGATAAATCCTGTGTAGTAAGGAGTATCGGGAACGACGATATCGTCAGTTGTTCCCTTAAGCTCTTGTCTTTCAACGAGTGTATAATCGGGTGTACCGAGTATCTGCTGGTAGTACTCTACCGCATAGGGAGTATCCGTAGAGGGTAACCACTGTGCGTAAATGTTGCTATCCACGTTAGGCATAAGCTTGGGCCATACGTAAGGTGTGGTGAACTCTTCGTCGGTATACCAACCGTTGAATACGTAACCGTCCTTCTTGGGATCCTCGGGTACTACTACCTCGCTTTCATATTTCTGGTTGATAAGCTGGATGTACGTACCTCCGTTGGTATAAGGTACGATTACGTAACCGTCTCTCAGGTTATCCCAATACAAGCTTATTTCACGCTGAATAGGCTTGGAGGTAAATGCAATAGGATATGCGATCCACGTAATAGTCATGGTACCCTCTTCCTTTACCGATCCGTTCTCGGGCGTTACGCTGAGAACGTTGGTTGTAGGATCGTAGGAGAAGGCATCGTTGTCAATGGAGATTATAAAGCGAGACTCATCGCTGTATACAGACTCCTTCATATCGCCACCCTTCAAATCCAGGTAGGACATCTTGAAGACTTCATCGGAAAGCACCGTAGATCTTATGTATTGCTTAAGCTTGACATCGGGCATCTTTTCCTTTTCAAGCACAAAGTCTTGTACACAATCGTTCTTGCCGATTGACCAGAAAGGCCATTCCTTATCAATGAATTTGTGCTCGTAGCTTGCAAGACCGCCTAAAGCACTTGCTTTGAATCCAATTGTCAGGTAAGCACCAACCTCAATCATCAACGCACCGCTATAATCTTGCTCGCGTCCCTTTGAAGCTGAATATTTCAGCTCGTAATAGAAATATCCCCATAGCTTGGCGTATACGCCTGTTTGGGCTGAAAATCCTATGGATGCTATATCCGTCGACAGAACACCTATCTGGAACTCAAGCTCAACACCTGCCTTGATTCCGAGATGTCCCATTGCGTAGAAGGTAAACTCGTAGGTTTCCTCCTGAATGTCAACAACGTCGTTGCTGATCTGCTTTGCAAATACGTTAATATTATAAATATAACGCTTTGCGTTCATGTATTCAAACTTGAATCCTACAGAAACGCTTGCCTTTGTCTGAACTACAAACGTTGCCTTAAAGTTAATTGCAATGATAGGCAATGACGGGGGAACTCGCATTTCCTTTTTGAAAATTTCCTTTTCAAAAAGATTTACCCACTCTGCCTCTGCGTCGAGCATTTCCTTATATTTTTGCTGTAATGCCGAGTTGACGCTCTTGGAGGCTTCTTCGTTACCGTCGCCGCTCTTCGTATCCTTCTCAAGGATTTCCTTAATCTGCTTTGCAAGATTGGTGCCCTTGTTGATCTTACCGATGAGCTCGTTGACGTCATCCATGTCAACTCGCTTGCCTGGGGTAATCTCAACCTTGCTTCCTTCGTTTTCGGGAAGCTGGCTACCGGGCATACCGGGAAGAACGTTATCGTCCTTATTGGTATCGTTGCTTCCGCTGTCTAATCCCGGAGTACCGGGAAGGGGCTCACCGGGCATACCGGGAAGCTGACCGCTGCTGCCGCTGTTGTCATCGTTACCGGTGTTTCCGCCGCTGCTTCCGGTGTTATCATCGTCCTTGTTGTCGTCCTTGTTGTCGTCCTTGTTGTCGTCCTTGTTGTCGTCCTTGTTGTCGTCCTTATTGTCATCCTTGTTGTCGTCCTTATTGTCGTCCTTGTTGTCTTCCTTGTTGTCGTCCTTGTTGTCTTCCTTCTTATCGTCTTCCTTCTTATCGTCTTCTTCCTTTTCGGCCTTCTTTGTTACCATGTTGGCTTCAATTTCAATGCCCGTAAAGTCGAACAGGTCGATGGTTGCGGAAACTCTGTATTCATCAATGTACGGGAAAATACCCCATACCTTCCAGACTGCCTCGCTGGAAGCTCCGATTGCGATACGAACCTCCTGCTCGAAGGAGCCTGTAACCGTAATCTCTAATGACGCCTCACTACTCTTAATAGCCTTGATGGTAATCTTAATACCGACGTCAAGAGTGAGTCGGATTCCCGAATAACCTTCAAAATGCTGAAGCTTTGTAGAGATGGAAGCCTTAAGCTTTTCACGTTCTACCGTTACCTTTTTGTTATCTGCCATCAGACGGATTTCGTCAGGGCTGAGAGGTGTACCGTCATCGAGGGTGAACTTAACGTCATTGATATCAACGTCGTCCTTCCACTCGGTGAAGCTGTCCGTAGCAAACGCAAGAGATGCGAGGTACAGACCTGCCTCTTCTGCAAATCCGCTGTCAATAGCCTGCTGTTCAATAGCAGCTTCAAGGTTTTCTGTGTCAACACCCTCAAGTATTTCAGAGCCCTTGACCTGATCCTGAACGTAAATATCCATCGCAGCGCGAACGTCTTCCCATTCAACTTCCTCATAGGTAATGACGGTAATATCATCGTCTGCGTTTATCTGAAGGATTTCTCCGTATCCCGCGAGAACCTCGTTCTGACCGATTACACCGGTATAGAAGAGGATGAAGTCTCCTACGTCAACGGTGGTCTGGGAATCCAGATCCATATTTGCGTAAAGGTCGTCGGAGAAATCAAGATATTTGTTTTCAAGCGTTATCGTATCATCCTCATCATCCCGGTCACACTCAACGGGCACAGGAAGAACGTCGGGAGTAAAGATTACGCTTTCAGCCTCCGCATTCTTATAAGATATACGGTTGCCCTCAACAGCCGTGATCTCAACGTATGCAAGATCACCGTTCTCCTCGTCGGTTGACTGAAGAGTTCTGAGGTCGGGACGTAAGCCTGCATAAATAGCCGCAACGTCACCAACGTTCAATACAAGATCACCGTTGTAGGTAAAGCTACCCGTAGTCAAGTCTGCAGGTCCTACGTCACCCTCAATGTCAACCTCGTACAAGGCAATGCTCAAGGAAGCAACGGATTCACCGTCGTTCACAATGTCGCTGACCTCTTCCATGGGAATGAACTTCATATCATTGGAAATGGTCAGGTTGAGCACTTCGTCCTTTTGAGTAGTAAAGTTGAATTCACGAACGGTATCAAGCTGATTCTCAAAGCTCAAACGGGAATCGTTAAGGGAAATGCGGAATGTTTTACCCTTATCAAAGCCCTCGGGAGCATAAACAACGAATACGCCGTCCGAACCGGTTACGTCCCAGTTAACTATCTGACCGGAATCAGCCGCAACAGCTATCGTAAGACCGTTTTTAACCTGCTGAGCGGTCATATTACTGCTGGTGGTTACTACGGTAACAGAAAAGTCCGGTGCAACGTCAGTCTCGGATGCAAAGGTAGGCGATTCTACCGGAGTCATCTGTGGTGCTTCTGCATAAGAAGCATACAGAGTAACGTTATCCGTTATTACGTCACCGTTTGCGGCGAACTTTTTCAGTTCCTTGTCATAATACCAACCTGTGAAAATGTATCCTTCACGGTATGGGCTCGGAAGCTCTGAAATTTTAGAGCCCTTGACAACGTTCTTATTTGACAAAGGATTACCCTCAAAGGTCTCGAAGGAAACCGTTGGTGAAAAATAGTATCCACCGTTATTAGTTGAGCCTTCGATTTGAGGCTTCTCCTCCTCATTCTCCTCTTTCTCAACTTCCTCATCGTTTTCCAACTCGCGATTTCCGGGAACACCTGGCTCCTTATACCATACGTCAACCGCTATATCAGTACGCATACACAAGGTTGCGGCTTCTGCACGGCTTGCATTGCTGTCAGGTGCAAAGCTTTTTCCGTCGCCGTTCAAAAGACCGACAGCCCAAAGCTTGAGAACAGACTCCTTAGCCCATTCTGCAACGCTTTCTATATCCTCGGGCTTGGTATCGACCTTTTTGCCCGTATCGTATTCAATGCCGAAGGCTTCAAAGTATCTAACAAAAAACGTTGCCATTTCCTGTCTTGTTACGGGCTGATCGGGAGCAAACCTTCCGTCTCCTACACCACCTGTAACACCATACTTCTTTGCCCATGCAACGAAAGGCGCATAGTAAGCATTCTCGGATACGTCGGAGAATTCACTCTCGATCTGCCAGGATTCTTCGTCAATTCCTGCCATTCTTCCGAGAACCGTTACAAACATAGCTCTGGTGAGCTTTCCCTCCGGTTCAAATTTGTTAGCACTCGTTCCGCCAAATATGCCGTTTTCTTTGACATATTTTACAGAATCATAGTACCAGTTGTCTTTCGAAACGTCGTCAAAGCCGACGTACTTTCCGTTTTCTGCTACGCTTTGTATTGCTTCATCAATGCTATCCGCAGCCATAACTATTACGTTAGGCGGAATTGAGCTAAATAGCATAATAAGTGTTAAAAGCATAGCGAAAATTCTTTTTAACATATTCTATCTCCCTTCAATGAGCTGTGTATTAACTAAGTATGTGCACATACTTAGTCGATTGATTATAACAAAAAACCTCCCCAAAAAGGGGAGGTTGGCACAAATTGCATTTTTTAGGCGCAGATTGCATCAGATTTAGAAATTCAAACAAATTTTTGCGATAAATTTTTCGTTTTCAACAGAAAAATCAAACGTACCTTCATACTTATTCGTTGCGGCAATAACCGAGTTTATTCCGATACCGTAACTGCTTTCGTCAAATTTCAAATTTGGCTTGCAAGGATTTTCTATTTTCACAAGCAATCGATTTTCCTTTTCTCTTATATCAATATCAACAAGCTTTTCCTGCGATTTGACCTTCTTTGCTGCATTGATTGCATTTTCAAAAAGATTGGCAATTACTATAACCAAATCTTTTGGAGATATAGGTATATCGTGTTCGGCATAAGCTGCAATCCGAACTTCAACACCGACCTCTTTTGCTTTCTTTTCATACACGGAAAGGATTGTATTTATCGTTGAATTCTTGCAATAGCTTATTCCATCAAGACTGTCGTTGTCATCTTCTACCAGATTTTTTAAATAGTCCTTTACGTTTTCTATATCGTTGTTGTTTGCAAATTCCAAAAGCACAAGATTATGATGACGTCTGTCATGCCTTAGCCTTCGTTCCTGAGTCATTTGCAAATTTTCTTTTTCGATTTGTAAAAGAAGAAGCTTATTTTGCTGTTCGGTTTCTCTTTTGGTTGCAACCTCCGCCATATTTTTAATGTTGGAAAATATGACGGGGTATACGGAAAAAATCGAAACACTTAAAAACAGAAACGATACAAATTCAGGCACATAAATGCTGGAAATTTTAACGGGAAATACAGACGTTGCCACAACTGTACTTAAAAATATAAAGTTTACTAAAACAAGCGGATACCAGCCTGTTACAATGCTCTTTGATGCTGTATGGCAAAACGGGCAAACAAATTTCAAAAAATAATACACAATACCCGCCATAAGCGATACGTGAATAATTATTTTGACTATAACGTGTGTGGCGGGGAATGAGCCTCGTATCGCTGTATTAAACGCCATAAATACACAGAAGAAAACCGAGTAGGTAAGTATAGTGAAAAGTCTTTGGGAAAATCTGCCTTTTGTGGTAGCAAAATAAATAATATACTGAAAAATAAACGCGGAAACAAACATCAAAAAGAACTTCAGGGATATATTATCTACCAAAAATTCTCCAAAATACCAAAGGCCTTCCTGCAGCACAATCCAAATACCCCAGATGCACCAAGTGATTTTTTTGTTGTATTTCAAATCAGAGGAATATATGCCCGAAACGGCGTGAGCTATAAGAACGATTATTTGTTCAATGAAGATTGATGCTAAGGACATTACAGCCCCTCCTGTCATTCATACTGCAGCTTCCAGAAAGCTTCTTTAATTGCGCTATGAGCACCTCGAGGAAGAGATAATTTTATATTGTTATAAAAACACACCTCCACAGTGGATACGCTTTTAACCTTTTTTAGATTTATTATGTAAGCACTTCCGCCGCGAACAAATTCTCCGTATTGCGAAAGCTGGTCAAAAAGCTCCTGGACTGTCATCCTCGCACGCACCTGAATGCCGTCAGAAAATTTCACGTACTGGTAGTGAGAATGCGACTCTGTATAAAGAATACTGCTTACGTTAATGCTTTCGATCCCGTTCTCTGTCTTTAACCGTATGAATTTACCGCCTATCCTTTCAGCTTCTATGATTGCTGCATCAATTGCCTCATAAAGCTTTAACGGATCAAGAGGCTTAATAAGATAACGAAGTGTTCCCAATTCAAAGCTTTCGGGGGCGTGGTCAATTGAGGTTGTCAAAAACATTATGGGACTTTCAATGCCTTTTGCTCTGATATCCCTTGCAAGAGCTATACCAATTTCATCGCCGATGTATACGTCGAGCAAGAATATATCAAACAAATCTCCGTTGTCTATACTGCTTAAAAGCGACCTTGCAGAGTTAAACACACACACCTCAAGCTCAGGCATTCCGCGTTGCTCAGAGTATTTTTTTATATGAGACGAAACCTCATCCAAAACCCTTGCTTCATCATCGCATATAGCTATTTTCAACACTTCCGCCTCACTTCCATAACAATAATCAAAAGTCGAAATTCAAGAATTTCGACAGCAAATCTTTGATTTGCTAACAGTTTTCTTTGAGAAAACTGTCGATTTTCGTTCAAATGAATGTAGTCCAAAAAGCAATTTGCTTTTTGGGGAGGCTGATATATCAGCTTCGAAAAGGCTTTTTGCCTTTTCGACATCCTACATTCATTAT
>JAFYTG010000110.1 GCA_017558945.1 Clostridia bacterium | reverse complement strand
GGCAGGCTACGCCGACGGAATCCCGAGAAGTCTTTCGAATAAGGGGGAGGTAACCGTCAATTCTCATCGGTACAGAATAGTCGGAAATGTGTGTATGGACCTTGCAATGATTGACATCACAGGTCACGAGCACGAGATCTTCGTGGGTGATGAGGTACAATTCTGGGGAGAAGATTCCGTTGGCGTTGACGAATACGCCGATATTGCCGACACCATTAATTACACCTTGTATACGGGTGTTACCAAGCGCGTGGTTAAAATTTACGAATAGCATCAAGAGGAAAGGCTTATACCTTTTCTCTTTTTTGTATATTTTATTTTTCCAATCTATTGACAAATCACTTTTGAGTGTGTTAATATGTAAAAAATGCTTTAACGAAAGGGAAAAGGCTATGGGTATCAGGAGCGTTGGAAACAACATTGTTATTGAAAACCGTCAGGTTAAAATTACCGTCTCGAAAAAGAATGCCGAGGTTTTGTCGGTCGTAAGACTTGACAACGGCGAAAGCATTCTCGACACAAAGGAAAAATCCTATTTTTTCTCGGTATATAAGGCTTTGTCTGAGGGCAAGGAGCCCGTCAAGGAGATGTACGACCTCGGTGACTACGTGCTTCACAAGGACGAGCCCTGCGAGATAAAGGGCTTGGAGCTTGACGGCGAGGTCATAACTGTTTTAACCGAGTACCAGTCGCTTCGCGTTAAGGTGGGAGTATTTGACGATTACTTCACCTACGAGGTGCTTGACGATATGAAAGAGCCCCTTGAAAGATTCGAGCTTGCCGACGTTAAATTCGAGTATGAGGGAGACTACGCTACCGTTTCCGTTTCCATGACGGTCAACGGCGTAGCGCCGAGGATTCCGAGAAAGACCGAGCGTCGCGCAAGAGGTATTACGAGACGTACGTCGGGTAACTCCAAGGGCGCAAAAATCGGTGAGGTTATAGCTCCCTTCTCACTTCACAACGCTATTTTGAAGGAGCTTTGCTCCACTATCGACCCCGAAAAGGGCATCGTACTCCGTACAAGCGGTCCCTGGACAAGAGACTATGAGCCAAACTACGGCAATTACTCCATCGTTCTTGGCTTCAAGAAGGAGTTTGTTGAAAAGGCTGACGAATATAAGGCTATGGGTGTTGACCAATTCGACTTCCACGAGGGCTCCTGGGCGTTCTGGCAGGGTAACTTCAAGTGTACCGAGCTTTCAAGTATGACCGAATTTCGTGAGAAATTCGCAGAGCCTCTGCGTGAAAAGGGCATCACCTGCGGACTTCACACCTATTCCCATTATGTTGACCCTCATTGTACGGATATCCTCTCCGACCCCAAGTGGCAGAAGGACCTTATGACCGACGAGGCGTATACTCTTGCCTCGGATATTACGGCAGAATCCGATATCATTGAGGTGCTTGAGGACATCGAGTCCCTTTCCACTGATTATTCCTTCTTCTCACAGAGCCTTCCCTATATAATGATTGGCAACGAGATAATCTCCTACGTCAAGGACCACGGTAAATTTACATCCTGCGCAAGAGGTGCCTGCGGCACTACCGCCGTTGCACATAAGAAGGGAGAAACCGTCCGTCATTGCAAGGGTAAGTTCAATATGTTCTCTCCCATCCCCGGAAGTGAGCTTTTCCTCGAGATTGCAAGAAACACCGCCAAGGCGTACAACGAGGGTGGCTTTACAATGATATACATTGACGCCATCGACGGTCTGTATTCCCTTGAAATAGACCAGTATTACTATTCCGCACAGTTCGTTCACGAGATAATCAAGAACTGTAACACCGAGCCTACCATCGAATACGCAGCGCCCTGCGGATCAATCTGGTGCGCTATGGGAAGAACGGGTGCGTGGGATGCTCCCTGGAAGGCTTACCGCGGCTTTAACAAGTATCACATCGTCAAGAATATTCAGGATGCCGACTACTGCCACCTGCTCGGTATGATGGGCTGGTATAATCTTTATCCTCAGTCCGACGGATACCCCAATGCCGAGCCGGGTAACTATAACACCAAGTATCATCATTGGGACGATACCGAATTCCTCGGCTCACTCTCCCTTATTCACGGCTATTCAATGGTATACCGCGGAGGTCTCCCCAACGGAAGATTCCCTGCATATACCAGAAACGTTGAGATTTTCAAGAAGTACCACGACGTCAAGCGCTCGGGCTACTTCTCAAGAGAGTACCTTGAAAAGCTTAAGAATCCCGATATGGAATACTTCCTCAAATCCAAGGGTAAGAACAAGTGGGCGTTTGAGGAAAAGGCTTTCCCCTTCAAGAGATATTTTGATATCGCAGACCCCGAAAGAAATACCGAGACCTTCACAAATCCCTTCAAGGTGCAGAAGCCCTTTATCAGACTTGAGGCAGGTCTTTCCACTCTCGGTGACGACAAGTGCCTTGTTCTTCCAATGGATGAGAGCAAGCAGGTTCCCGAGGAATATACCTATACCTTCGCTGATACGATTGACTTCAGAGGCAAAACGGCTCTTACCTTCCGCATTTTAGGTAACGGCAAAAAGGGCGGTGCGGTTCGCGTATCCTTTGGCTGTAAGAAGGCGAGAGGTGCGGCGGCGTATATCGTTGATACCGATTTTGAGGGCTGGCGTGAATATACCTTCCTTGAGGCAGATAACGGTGAGCGTCCCGACCTTCCCTTTGATTCGCGTGACGGACATTTCTATAACGTGTATCTCCACGGAATCAAGCCTGAGGCAATGAGTCATATCAAGGTTGAGACTGCGGGAGACGTCAACGGAGTTCGTATGGGCAGCATCTACGCCTCTGCGTATACCTATGAGGTGACGAAGAATCCTCGCATCAAGGTTGGCAACACCGAAATTATGTTCGAGTGTGAGCTTAAATCCACCGACTTTATCGAATTTGACGGCAAGGAGGCTTACGTCCTTGACCGTTACGGCAACCGTAAGCCCATCTGGTTCACGGGTGAGCTTCGCGTACCCCACGGTGAGTTTAAGGCAACCCTTTCGGGTACGTCACTTAACGGCGGCGTGCTTAACTATAAGCTTACCTTTGGACTCACGGGTAAGGAGATCAAGTAATAAAATATGCCGAGGCATCTGCCTCGGCAATATTTTTTAGTCAAGCATTAATTTTATGAACAGACCGCCCTGCACGGTTCTGTGCCGAAAGCCTCTCATCTCCGAGGTGTCGCACCAGTACCAGTCGGTCATGGGAACGTAGGAGCGAGTTGTGTTGTAGGCGTTCCAGAGAGAATGAACGAGTGTGTCAAAGCCCTCTCTCGAGTCGGAAAGACAAGCCGCCCATACAAGCCAGTCTGACTTGGTGTATTTCTCACGGGAGTCGAGCGGTACGCCGAAGGTGAGCGTTTCCTTGATATATCTGTCAACCTCTCCCTTGAAGAAGCTGTCGGGGAAAAGACCCGTTCTCCATATCTTATCCCATACCGAGTTGTACTTGAGTGAGAAGGTCTCGGGCTTGTCGTAGGCAAGACGGAAGCTTCCGTCGGAGTTTTTCGCTCTTTCAAGAAGAGATGCCGAGTATTCACGGGCAATTTTCATAAGCCTCTCGGATTCCTCCGTGTCGCCCAGCATTGCAAGTATTCTTGAATATCCTGCAATACCCATAATAGCCTTGATTGAAAGGTTTACGTTGTGTGCAAGATGTCCTGCAAAATCGTCGGTGCAAAGCTGATTTTCGGGATCAAGACCGTACTTTATAAGGTACTCGCTCCACTGCTTTACGGTGTCGAGATAGGGCTTGACGAAATCGGTGTTGCCGTCACGGTCGCAGATTGCCGAGAAGAGAATTATCATATTTCCGCATTCCTCAACCGGCATCTGTCCGCTGAGCGATTCGGTGTTGTATACCTGACCGTTGACGAGAGGATACTGTCCCACGTCGTGCGGTGCAAAATCCCATTTCCACGCGTCACTTGACGCATATTTCATAACGGGACGGAGCATACCCTTCAAAAGCTCTGTGTTGTATATAAGGAAAAGGGGAGAGGAGGGATAGGTTACGTCAACCGTTGCCGCACATCCGTTGGAGAAGCATTCCTTTGATATGTAGAGGTTGTTGCCCTCGGTGTCAACGACCAGCTTGTGTGCCGCCATTACCTGACGGTAGGCAAGAGTGAGAAGGTCTGCGTATTCCTCACCGCCAACACGCTCTGCATCCTCACGGAGCTTTTTGGAAAATTCGTCGCAACGCGCAACTACGGAGTCGTATTCCGAAAGAGCCTCACCGATAACCGTCTCAATGCTCTTTCCCGACTTCTTCCAGTAAGCGTCAAGCTGTTCACCGAAGTAAACCATACTCTTGATATCGTCATATGCAAAGAAGAAAAGTGCGCTCTTTTCCACCTTCTTTTCAACCCATACCGAGTAGAGAGTGTCACGAATAACGGCGTTACCAACCTTGCCCTCTCCCAGAGTGCCGAGATAGAGGTAGCCCCAATCTATTCTTACGTCGTCACCGCTGCGCCAAAGAATCTTCTGATTGCCGTTACCCATTCTGACAGCGGTAGCGTTTTCAACGCTTACCTCCTCGCTCCAGGCTCTGCCCTCACCCGCACGGTTGAGAACGAATTCCTCGGAGCAATAGAATTTAACCGAAACCTCGTGAGCCTTGTTATCAAGCGCCTCCCATTCAACCTTGCAGTAGGTAACGGGACGGGAGACGAGGTATAAATCGTCAATGAGCATAGGAGAGGTAAAGCGTACCGT
>JAFYTG010000011.1 GCA_017558945.1 Clostridia bacterium | reverse complement strand
GATACTCAGAACGTGATAATATCATAAGCTGTAACAAGAACGCTTGTGGGGAAGTATCTTTCGAGATCTTCCGTGTTTTCGGGCCAACCGAGTGTCGAGAAGGGCCAAAGTGCCGATGAGAACCAGGTGTCAAGCACGTCCTCATCCTGACGGATGCTGTGACCGTGACACTTGGGACATTCAACAACGTCCTCCTCTGCAACGGTTACCTCTCCGCAATCGTCACAGTAATAAGCGGGAATTCTGTGACCCCACCAAAGCTGACGGGATACACACCAATCCTGAATGTTCTCCATCCAGTTCATATAAATCTTTGAGAAGCGGTCGGGAATATACTCTATCTCACCCGTCTTAACAACCTCGATAGCAGGCTTTGCAAGAGGCTTCATGCTGACAAACCACTGCTTTGACGCGAGAGGCTCAACGGTAGTACCGCAACGGTAGCAATGAGCAACGTTGTGAGAATGCTCCTCTATCTTCTCGATAAAGCCTGCCTCCTGAAGATCCTCGATGAGCACCTTTCTTGCTTCATAACGGTCCATACCCGCATACTTTCCGCAAAGCTCGTTGAGATGAGCATTACCGTCAAGCACGCAAATCTGCTCAAGGTCGTGACGCTTTCCTACCTCAAAGTCGTTAGGGTCGTGGCAGGGAGTTATCTTAACGCATCCGGTACCGAATTCACGGTCAACGTACTCGTCTGCAATAATCGGGATGGCACGATTGATGAGAGGAAGAATTACCTTCTTGCCAACAAGGTGAGCATAACGCTCGTCCTCGGGATGAACCGCAACGGCGCTGTCTCCGAAATAGGTCTCGGGACGGGTAGTTGCAACAACGAGGTATTCATCCGAATTCTCTATGGGATAACGGATGTGCCAGAAATTACCGGGGAGGTCCTTATAATCAACCTCGGTGTCGGAAAGTGCGGTGTTACACTTGGGGCACCAGTTGATAATTCTGTATCCGTGATAGATAAGTCCCTTATTGTAAAGAGAAACGAAGGTCTTCTTTACCGCCTTGGAAAGTGAGGGGCTCATAGTAAACGCTTCTCTTGACCAGTCGCAGGAAACACCCATCTTCTTAAGCTGGGAAATGATAGTTCCGCCGTACTGCTCCTTCCAAGCCCATACTCTCTTGAGGAATTCCTCACGTCAGAGGTCGTGACGGGAAAGTCCTTCCTTTACGCGAAGCTCCTCCTCAACCTTAATCTGAGTTGCAATGCCCGCATGGTCTGTACCGGGTACCCAGAGAGTATTGAAGCCCTGCATTCTCTTGGTACGGATAATGATATCCTGAAGAGTATCGTTGAGGGCGTGACCCATATGAAGCTTACCGGTTACGTTTGGAGGGGGAATAACGATGGAAAACGGAGTCTTCGTTCTGTCGTCCGAGGGCTTGAAGTAGCCCTTCTCCTCCCAGGTCTTGTAAATTCTTTCCTCAAACTCACGGGGATCGTAGGTCGTGGAAAGATTCTTCTGTTCGTTACACATTTCGTTTTCTGTCCTTTGTTTGTATTTTTATCGGAGGCTATTCGCCTTAAAATATATTTTTACATTCTATTTTACATCTTTTTTTAAAATCATTCAAGTCTTTTTTGCAATTTATTTGAAAAAATCTTACTTTTATTGATTTTATCCGCTTAATGTGTTAGAATTATACAGTTAAGAAAGCTTTACGGAGGTAATAGTATGAATTTTACAGAGGATCAATTGCTCGCCATTAACACCGATGGGTGCGACATACTCGTTTCGGCGGCTGCCGGAAGCGGTAAAACCGCAGTGCTTACAAGCCGTGTGCTCAAAAAAATCATAGACACCTCCAAAAGCGTTGATATCACCGACTTTCTCGTCGTAACCTTTACCATATCGGCGGCGGCTGAGCTTAAGACCAAGCTCTCCAACGGAATCCGTGCTGAAATGGCAAAGGAGGGAGCGGACGTATCCCGTCTCAGACGTCAGCTTCTCAGCCTATCCTACGCTAAAATCGCCACGATAGACTCCTTCTGCCTTTTTATAGTCAAGGACTGTCTCACCGAGCTTGGACTCCCCGTAGGTATGTCCATAGGAGACTCGGGAGAAATGGATGCTCTCGCCCTCGAAATTATGGAGGATGTGCTTGAGGAGTTTTACGCACGTGCCGACGGTGACAACGGCTTTTTACTTCTTGCCGAGACCTATTCGGATGCAAGAGGAGACTCTCAGCTTATACCCAAGCTTCTTGAAATATACAACCACCTCATAAGCTTTCCGCGTCCTATGGAGCTTCTTGAGGAAAGCCGTCGTGAAATTGAAAGAGTCTTTGACTGCCGTAACGGTGGCTCGATTTTCGACTCCCCCGTCTTTGCGCCCATAAGAGAGGACATAACCGAAAGAATCAATCAGGCGTGTGAGTTCTACCGTGAAGCAATCAAGGCTTGTGCAGGCGACGAGGATGCAGAGGTCAAATATATCCCCGTAATTGAGGAGGAGCTTCGCCTTGCCGAAGCAATAAGCGTGGCGTCAGGCACCTCCTACGAGGCATTTCATTCGCTCGTCAGCTCCTTTACTGCGGGAAGAATGCCTTCAATCAGAGGACGAAGTGAGGACGAGCCTCTCGTTACAGTAAAAAACCTGAGAACAAACGGCAAGGATATAATAACTTCACTAAAAAAAGAATACCTCGTTTCAGGCGAGGACGAGCTTTATATGCAGACGGAGATTCACCTCAAGGTGCTTTCCGCAATCGACGGAGTACTAAAGCGCTTTCACGAACGCTTTATGGCGGAGAAGAAAAGCCGTCATATTATGAGCTTTTCGGATGCCTCCCACTACGCCTTCTCGGCGCTTGTTAAGGACTATAACAGAAGCACGGGAGAATTTACGAAAACTCCGTATGCCGAAAGCCTTACACGTCGCTTCTCGGAAATACTCATCGACGAGTATCAGGACGTAAACGAGCTTCAGGATATGATATTCCGTGCCATTTCAAACGGTCACAATCGTTTTATGGTAGGTGATATCAAGCAGAGCATTTACGCATTCAGAGGCGCAACTCCAAAAATCTTTGAGCATTACCGTGACACCTTCAAAAGACACACCGACAAAAACGAGGTGTCAGCCGAAGCGAAGAGCATATTCTTGCAGAACAACTACCGCTCGGATTCAAGGATAATTGAGCTTGTCAACCTCATATTTTCCGCCACGATGAATTGGAACGGAGAAAAGTATCTCGACAAGGATGCACTCGTTCACTCGGCATCTGACGACCTTGCACTTCCCGTTGAGCTGGTAATTTTCGACGAGGATGCAAGTGAGGAGGAATGTGCCGAGGCTGAGTATATTGCCGACGAAATTCTCACTCTCGTTTCATCGGGTGAATATAAATTCGAGGATATTGCCGTCCTCGGTCGCTCGGCAAAAATACTCGAAAAGGTAAAGGAGGCTCTCGATTCACGCAATCTCCCTGCCGACTCTCTCGGAAGCTCGGGCTTCTTTGAAAGCTACGAGGTGCTGTCAATGATATCTATGATGCGCGCGGTGGCAAATCCGACCGACGACGTGTATCTCGTTTCGGCAATGACGACCCTCCCCTTCTCCTTCACTCCCGACGAGCTTTATAAAATACGCTCCTTTTCACACAAGACTGACTTTTGGTTTGCACTCGAAAGAGCTTCAAAGGGTGAGGATAACCTATCCGTAAAATGTCTCGAGTTCATCGACTTTATCGACCGTATGAGAGACCTTGCAGGTGAAGTCTCCTGCGACAGAGTATTCTGGAGACTAACCGAGGAAACGGGAATATTCACCGAGCTTGAAAAGCTGTCCGACCCAAAGACAAGACGGGATAATCTCATAACTCTTTACTCAATGTCACGCGCCTTCTGTCACGGCGAGCGTCGTAGTCTTGGTGCGTTCTGCGACTATCTCGACAATCTTTCAAAAAGCGAAAACGCCAAGAGCGACAAAAAGCAGATATCAGGTGCCGTAAGGCTTATGACCTTCCACGGCTCAAAGGGACTTCAGTTCCCCGTTTGCTTCGTTGCGGGTCTTGGTCAGGCAATGAACAAGCGCGACTCCTTCTCCAAAACCGTATTTTCGTCATACGGTCCCACCTTTGACCTTCCCTACTCCGAGGCGTGTACGCATCTCACCTCCTATCTCAAGAAGAGTGCCTCAGCAGAGGTAAGGAGAGGTCTTATAGACGAGGAGCTTCGCACCCTTTACGTAGCCCTTACCCGAGCAAAAAAACGAATGTATATCACGGGAGACGCTACCCTGAAATCCCTTGACAACGCAATATTCTCTTCATCTCTCGGAAGCAGCTCGTTTGCCTATACCGTAAAGCGTGCCGTATCTCATATGACCTTTATTGCGGCAGCCCTTGCAAAAAATCAAGTGTTTCTTACCTCAATATACGGTGATGAGCCAATAAACCGCACCGAAAGCGAAATGCTGAACGTAACCTTCTACAAGGAATATTCTCATCAAAGTCTCTCGCTTGAGGCTTCTGACGAGGAGTGCCGTCACGTTGACTTTCGTGCAGAGGATATAACCCTTGCAATGAAGAGCCTCCATCACAGCAGAGCAGGAGATATTCCCTTTAAGATTTCCGTTTCGGATATCAAGGAGGGGCTTCTCGACGAGGGCACGGAGGATATGCATATCGAATTTGTATCCTCTCCCGACTTTCTCACTCCCGAAAAAAAGCCATCCCCCGCATTCGTCGGTACATCAATGCACACCTTTATGCAATTCTGCTCGTTTGATATAAGAGGTGAGGAGGAATGCCGAAAAGAAGCCGAAAGACTTCTCAGAGAGGGATATATTCTCCCCGAGCACTTCGAATGTCTTGACTTTTCAAAGCTCGCAAGAATCTTTGACTCAAGGCTTCTCGAGGATATACGCCGAAGCCCGATGGTCGAGCGTGAAAAGAGATATACCCTCGTAATTGACGCTGCCCGTGTGCTTCGAGACTCAGACGGCACAGCAGACGATAAGGTGCTTTTGCAGGGCGTTATCGATTGCTATTTTGAAAACGAGGAGGGCGGTATAACCCTTGTTGATTTCAAGACCGACAGAGTTAAGGAGCCCGACGGAGAAGCAAAGCTTATTGAGCGTCACTCGGAGCAATTAAAGCTTTACGCCGAGGCACTTTCCGAAATACTTACAAAAAAGGTCACAAAGATACTAATTTATTCCTTCGCACTTGACCGCGAGGTAAAAATATCATAAAATAGAATTATTTTACTTGCATTTTATTTTAAGAGTAGTATAATAGAATATTATAATATAAAACAATGGAGATAAATTATGGAATATACCTACAAAACAAAAGGCACCTGTTCTTCGCAGATAAGCTTTGAAATCCGCGACGGCAGAGTTTATAACGTAAAATTCTTAGGTGGCTGTAACGGTAATCTCAAGGCAGTCTCTGCACTCGTTGAAGGACTTACGGTAGAGGAGGTTGAGGCAAGAGTCAAGGGCATCAGATGCGGATTCAAATCCACCTCCTGCTCCGATCAGCTTGCAACGGCTCTGCGTGAGGCACTCAACAATGCAAATGAATAAAATATCCACCGTATCAATAGCCGCAACTGTTGCGGGAGCGTTTATAGGTGCAGGCTTCGTATCGGGTCAGGAGCTTTGGCAATTCTTTGGAGCATTCGGTAAGACGGGTGTTTTCATGATGCTTCTTTCTCTGTCCATTCTCGGCTCGCTCTGTGTCATTTTTACACGCTATTGTAAATCAACCAAGCTCTTTTATCTTGACAGCGCGATATTCGGTGACTCACCGAAATGGATGAACGGAGTGTTTTGTGCGCTCGAAATGACTATATATTTCTTCTTGTGCGTAATTATGACCTCCGGCTTCACAGCGCTTATTGACAGCTTTGCTTCAAAAACGGTAGCAAACGCTTTGGGACTTTCCTTCGTTGTGCTCGTCGGAGTGGCACTCTTCTTCGGACTTCAGGGATTGGTTCGTCTTTTTTCGCTTTTCATTCCCCTGCTCGTTGTAGCAACGGTGGTAATATCCGCCGTAACGCTTATCCGAAACGGGATTGTCATTCCGTCCGAAATAGAAAACGTCAAGGAAAACGTGCTTCTGTCAAATCCGCTTCTCTCCTGCTTTTTGAGTCTGTCCTACAACTTTTTCGGAAGCGTTGGCATTTTAGCTCCGCTATCCGAAAAGGCAAACAGCAAAAAACAGCTTACAGCAGGCGCCTTTCTCGGTGCTTTGTTTCTCGTTATTATTGCGATCTCAATACTTCTTGCAATCTTTTCTACGGGTACGGAAAACGAGGCTCTGCCCATGCTTGAGATATCCAAGCAGATAAGCCCCGTACTTGCCGTAATATATGCCTTTTTACTATCCTCGGCAATGTTCTCCTGCAGCTTTTCCTCCGGAGTATGCATAGTGCTTTTTGCTGAAAAAAGGTTTTTCAGGAGCCGTCGCAAAAAAATCATATTCATTTCACTCTATATGCTTGTCGTCTACCTTGTCAGTACGGTAGGCTTTACCGGTCTTATTTCGACGGTTTACCCAATCTTCGGATACGTCGGATTTATCTTGATATTCAAGGTGATTTATAACGCAATTCACAGGAGAAAGCATAATGTTTAAGAAACGCGCGGTCGATATGACCGAAGGACCTATTGTCAAAAATCTGTTACTGTTTGCCCTACCCGTAATGCTGTCGGGTATACTTCAGCTTCTCTATAACGCGGCGGACGTCGTAGTCGTAGGAAAATTTGCAGGTCATACCTCTCTTGCAGCGGTAGGCTCTACCGGCTCTCTTGTAACTCTTATTACAAATCTTGCAATAGGACTATCGGTCGGCGTTAATATACTCGTTGCCCGACACGTCGGAGCAAAAGACTCACACAGAGCAAACAGAGCGTTGCACACCGCAATAACAGTAGCGCTTGTTGCGGGTATTCTTACCGCTCTGGTCGGCATTTTGATTTCCCGTCAGGCACTTATATGGATGGATTCTCCCGCTGACGTCATCGACAAATCCACCCTTTATCTCAAGATATACTTTCTTGGTGCTCCCGCATCGGTAATGTACAACTTTGGTAGTGCGGCTCTCCGCTCGGCAGGTGATACCACCCGTCCTCTGTACTTCCTTACCGCATCCGGAATCGTAAACGTCGTTTTAAACCTTATTTTCGTTATAGTGTTTCATATGGACGTTGCAGGCGTTGCTCTTGCAACGATAACCTCCCAGTATTTGTCGGCGACCCTCGTTCTTATAGCACTGAAAAAGGGCCAAGGCTATCTCTTCTTCAGAGTATCGGAGATATGCTTTGACAAGAAGGAATTTACCGAGATAGTAAGACTTGGTATTCCCGCGGCAATTCAGGGAGCGACCTTCTCAATTTCAAACGTTATTATTCAGTCGGGTGTTAACTCCTTCAACGATTCACTCATCGTTGCGGGAAATGCGGCGGCAGGTAATATCGAGGGCTTCGTTTACACGGTTATGAACGCCTTCTATCACGCAACCATGACCTTCACAAGCCAGAATATCGGTGCAAGACACCCCGAGCGTATTCCCAAGATTATCACGCGTGCGTGTATGCTCTCGTTTATATCCTGGGCGGTGGTTGCCTCAATCGTCTTTATTTTCCCCGAGCAGCTCATAGGTCTTTACACCGACGAGCCCGAGGCAATCGCAATTGCAATTGAGCGCTTCTACCTTGTAAACCTCACCTATTTTCTCTGCGGAATCATGGAGATATCAACCGGCGTTTTAAGAGGCTCGGGATATTCCGTCGTTTCAATGATAATCTCCATCGTGGGCGTTTGCGGTATCCGTATCGCTTGGATATTTACGGTCTTTCAGAAAATGCACGAATTCAAGGTGCTTTATATGTGCTATCCTGTTTCCAGGATACCCGTAATAATCGCAAACTTTATAATGTTCGCATTTATCTACAAAAAGAAGCTTAAGAAAAATTCAAAGCTCTACGATGTCCAAATGCAGTGATGGCAGTAAAATAAGAAAAAAACTCACAAGCGTTTTTTAAAAAAATTGTATTATTATATAGATTAGGGCTATATATAAACCTGAACAGTTTTTATAGATTAGGTTTATATATAGCCCTAAATTATTTTTTAGATTAGGTTTATATATAACCCTACGCTGTTTTTTTAGATTAGGTCTATATATAGCCCTAAACTATTTTTTATTAGGTCTATATATAATCCCAAATAATTTTACAACGGTTAAAATTTGATACAAGCTTGACAAAAAGGAAGAAAGCAAACTCAAACAAGTCCGCTTTCTTCCTATTCTTTTATCTCTTAATCTATTATCTTGAAGATATGGACTATATATAGTCCATGTTTTTAACGCAGCAATGCGCCGCTTATCTGCAGCCAACGGCAAAGAGAAGCAAGCAATACAAGGCAAAAATAAGTAGGCGCTCCGACTCCATTACGACTCGCTTACGCTCGCATGCATAAGCAGCGGTATGCCAAAAAGTCTGCATTTCATTTGACTTTTCAGCACCTTGCTCAACTTACGTATTTCGAGGAGCCCGTATCTTGCTTTTAACAAAGTAGTGCGCCGCTTATCTGAAGCCAACGGCAAAGAGAAGCAAGCAGTACTAGATTGTCGAGGGTATGAATGCCGATGGAATACTTACGTATTTCGAGGCTTTCATATCCCGATGACAGCGACGTAATGCGTAGCTTATCTGCAGCCGTTATATGTATTCGGAAAACAATGCCATTATGTCGTATATCGGGCTATATTTGTTTTCTCCTCCACCGGTTACGGCAATGTAGGTTCTGCCGTACTTTTCACAAGCTGAGGCAAGACAGTGACCTGCCTGATAGGTATATCCCGTTTTACCGCCGACAAGCTCGACGTTTTCTATTTGGTCACGGTGTATCTTATTGAACATAGTACTGTACATTTCGATACCGTTGGGATGCTGATCGGTAGCGGTGGTACGGTAAAACTCGGTGGTGAGTATTTTGCGACAAAGCTCATTCTTAAGAGCGTAGTCAAGTATAATTGCCATATCGTGAGCGGTTGTATAATGGTCGGGATCGTGGAGTCCGCTGGTGTTGGTAAAATGAGTATCGATAAGACCGAGCTCCTCAGCCTTGGCGTTCATCATCTCAACGAAGCCCTCCTCGTCTCCCGCAGTTTCGATAGCAAGAGCGGCGGTTGCATCCGCGCCCGAGGGAAGAATTGCACCGTAGAGAATATCAATGAGCGGAAGGGTTTCTCCCGAGAGCATTCCCATAACGGTCGCATTCTGCTCGTAGAGTGGGTCGGTTATCTGATAGGTCATTGTAAAGGTCTTATTGACGTTAGCAATATTTTCAACCGCAACGATAAGGGACATTATTTTCGTCATTGACGCAGGATACATACGCTCCTTACTGTTACGGGAAGCAATTACGTTACCGTCGTCAATGCAGAGCAGAATGACGGCATCCGACTCAACGTCGTCACCGATGCTTACAGACAAATCAAAATTCGGAACAAGCGGTTGAATATCATCGGGCTGAGCGTCAACGGGAGTCTCCTTGGAAATATTCAAGGTTTCATAGTTGTCAGCCTTACCGTAACGAAGGTCGGGAATGAACTCAAGAACACGGTAAAAGGTACGGCTGTTTACAAGAGCGGCAAAGCCCTTTACAACAAAAAAAGTAAACGAAAGCGTTATTACAAGTAATATTACAATCCAGATTGGACGAAGTCTTTTCTTTTTCATTTCTTCCTCAAAAAACGTATTTTTGTTATTGTAACATAAAAACACGCCGATGTCGACACCTTTTTATCAATTTGTTATTATTTTTAAATGTTAAAATTTGTTAAACGGATTAATGGCTTATTGACAAAAAAGTAAAATACATCTATAATTCTAATGTAATAACGTCAAGGAGGCACTTATGAAGGTTGAATGGAAAACTCTGTGGAAAACGGGCTTCGTGATATTCGTTTTCTGCCTTTTATGGAAATATATGGACTATGCGCATAACCTTATATCCTTGATAATCGGGGCGCTGACGCCTCTGTTTATCGGCGCAGTCATAGCCTTCCTTCTCAATATAATTATGAACGGCTTTGAAAAAATCATTTTCACGAAAACCTCAAAGCCCGTTTGTCTCAAAATACGCAGACCGCTCTGTCTTATACTTGCAATCGTAGCGCTGATTGCAATCATATCTGCTGTAATCGGAATCGTAGTACCTCAGCTTACAGACTGTATAGAGCTTATCATAAATCTGTTCCCGAAGGCGGTAAAATGGATAATCGGCAAGCTTGACAATTTAGAGATAGTGCCTGAAAACATTATCAACCTGCTCAACAGCACCGACTGGCAGTCAAAGATTGACCAGATAGTTGAGGTCGTAACCTCGGGTATCGGCTCAACGGTGCAGATAGTCGTGACCACCCTTTCAAGCGTCATATCGGGAATCGTTACCGCTTTCCTCAGCATCATCTTCGCTTTCTATCTGCTGATTTCCAAGAGCAAGCTTCAGAGACAATCAAAGAGAGTTATCTCGGCATATCTTCCCGAAAGACTTTCTCATAAAATCCTTTACGTTTGCAGTGTGTTCAGCGAGACCTTCCGCAAGTATATCATCGGTCAGTGCACGGAGGCACTGATACTCGGAGTTTTGTGTATCATAGGTATGCTCATTCTGAGGATTCCGTACGCCGCAATGATTGGTACGCTTATTGCATTTACAGCACTCATTCCCATTGCGGGTGCATATATCGGAGCGGCGGTCGGAGCGTTGATGATCGTTACCGTATCGCCCATAAAGGCTCTTATATTCCTCATATTCCTTGTTATTCTTCAGCAGATTGAGGGCAACCTCATTTATCCTAAGGTTGTCGGCTCGTCTATCGGTCTCCCGGGAATATGGGTACTTGCGGCGGTTACCGTCGGCGGTGCTGTAATGGGTATCCCCGGTATGCTTCTCGGCGTACCTCTCACCGCTTCGTTATACCGAATCCTCCGTCACGACCTGAACAAGCGCGCTCCTAAGCCCGTCAACGAAAAGCCGAAGGAGACGCCCAAGACGGAATCTCCCAAAAGTACAAGCAACGAAGAACAGAAATAGTCAAAAAAATTGAGGCACTTGGAAAAGTGTCTCAATTATTTTTTTGATTCGTTATATTTCTTTATTGCTTCAAACGATTCGTCGGATATATCGTGCTCCATTTTGCAGGCATCGTCAAGGGCTACCCTCTCGTCAACGCCAAGGCTTATAAGAAATTGTGAAAGAACGGAATGGCGCTCATAAATTTTTTCCGCTACTTCCCTTCCCTCGTCAGTCAGATGGATTGCGCCGTCATGGTCAACGGTTATAAAACCACCGTTTTTCAAAAGTCCGACAGCCCTGCTGACACTCGGCTTTGAATAGCCTCGGTACTCGGCAACGTCAACGCTACGCACGTATCCGTTTTTTCGTGAAAGCACGTGTATTGCTTCAAGATACATTTCGCCCGATTCCTCAAGACGCACTACAATCCCTCCCTATTATCATTTTTCACATAAGTATAACATATTATTTAATAAGTTTCAAGTAAAATCACCAAATTTCATAAAATACGAAAAAAAGCTTGAAAAAATATTGACAAAACGTACTTTTGATGTTACACTTGTAATCGAGTTAGCAGAGGCTAACATTCACTATTTAGTTTTTGGAGTTGCGCTATGAACCTTAAATCCGCAGAAGAAGGAATCGAATATATTATCGAGGCAATCGAGACCGATGACGAGGAGCTTGACGCATTTCTTTTCTCTCTCGGATGCTATGCGGGAGAGCCGATTACGGTAATATCGCACCTCAAGGAATGCTGTATCGTTTCAATAAAGGACGGCAGATACACCATTGACAATCAGCTTGCAGAAGCAATTGTAATTAAATAATCCTCAAAGGATTATTTTTTTGAGAAATAGTTAGCCGTGGCTAACCTCTTAAAAATCCAATCGGCAAATGCCGTTAACAACCATATATATCATCAAATATCAGGAGGATTTCACATATGAGAATTGCTTTAGCAGGCAATCCTAACAGCGGTAAAACGACTATGTTCAACGCCTTGACGGGAAAAAACGAAAAGGTCGGAAACTGGGCAGGCGTTACCGTTGAAAGAAAAGAGCACGCTATTAAAAAGGCATACTGTAACGGCGGTGAAACCATTATTGCGGTTGACCTCCCGGGAGCTTATTCAATGTCCCCCTTCACGTCCGAGGAGAGTATCACAAGCACATACGTTCAGAACGAGCGTCCCGATGCAATCATCAACATCGTAGACGCAACCAACCTGAGCAGAAGCCTTTTCTTCACGACACAGCTTCTTGAGCTTGGCGTGCCCGTTGTAGTTGCGCTTAACAAGGCGGACCTCAACAAGAAGAAGGACACGAAAATTGACACCGCAAAGCTTTCCGCAAGGCTCGGATGCCCCGTCGTTGATACTGTGGCAAGCTCGGCAGACGGTCTTACGCAGGTGATCAAGGCGGCAATCGAGGTATCGGGGAGAAAGCAGACTCCTCCCTATATTCAGGGAAATGTCGATCTCACCAACAAGGCGTCGGTAATTGAAGCAGATAAGCGTCGTTTTGCCTTCGTTAACGGAATAGTCAAGGAGGTTGAAACGAGAAAGGTACTTACCAAAAATCGCAACTTTCAGGATAAGATTGATGCCGTACTTACTAACAAATGGCTCGGTATCCCGATTTTTGCCGTCGTTATGTTCCTCGTTTTCTGGATTTCTCAGGCAGGTCCGGGTGTATGGATCGCAGACCTTTTGGTTGGCTGGCTTGAGGCAGGTCAGGAGGCTCTCGGCTCTCTTATGGAAAACGCAAGCCCCCTTGTTTACGCACTTCTCATTGACGGCGTTGTAGGCGGTGTCATTGCCGTAATCGGCTTCCTCCCTCTCGTAATGGTAATGTACTTCCTTATTGCACTCCTTGAGGATTGCGGATATATGGCTCGAGCATCCGTAGTGCTTGACCCCATCTTCAAGAAGGTTGGACTTTCGGGTAAATCGGTTATCCCCTTCGTAATCGGAACGGGATGTGCAATTCCCGGCGTTATGGCTTGCCGTACCATCCGTAACGAGCGTGAGCGCCGTGCAACCGCAATGCTCGCTCCCTTTATGCCCTGCGGTGCAAAGCTTCCAGTTATTTCCCTTTTTGCAGGCGCATTCTTCTCGGATGCAACATGGGTAGGTCCTTTAATGTACTTTGCGGGCATTGTAATTATCTTCTTCAGTGCTCTTATCATCAACAAGCTTACCGCTTACAAGACAAAAAAATCCTTCTTTATTATGGAGCTTCCCGAATACAAGGTACCAAGTTTGTGGAGAGCCTTCAAGTCAATGTGCTCTCGCGGATGGGCGTATATTGTAAAGGCGGCTACCATCATCCTTCTGTGCAACACAGCAATTCAGATTATGGAAAGCTTCAACTGGAGCTTCACTAAGGCTGAAAGCGCCGATGCATCTATCCTCGCATCAATTGCAGGGCCCTTTGCTTACGTTCTTGTACCCGTCGTAGGTATTCTTTCCTGGCAGCTTGCCGCTGCGGCTATAACGGGCTTTATCGCCAAGGAGAACGTAGTCGGCACTCTCGCCGTATGCTTCGGCATTACAAACTTCATCAACACCGAGGAGCTTGAAATGGTTGAGGGCGCAGGCGCTGAGGTTATGGCGGCATTCGGCATTACCAAGGTTGCGGCTCTGGCATACCTTATGTTCAATCTCTTCACTCCACCCTGCTTTGCGGCAATCGGTGCTATGAACTCCGAAATGAAGAGTGCAAAATGGCTTTGGGGCGCTATCGCATTCCAGCTCGGTACGGGATTCACCGTCAGCTTCCTCGTTTATCAGATAGGCACTCTTATCGTAAGCGGTTCCTTCGGAACAGCGTTCCTTCCGGGTCTTATCGCAGTTGCCGTTATGGTAGCAATTCTCGTTTACCTCTGCGCAACCGCAGAAAAGAGACTTATAAGAGAAAAATAAATTCCAACGGAGATTTTTATGACAGACTTAATTATTATTGCAGTAGTCGTTGTTATCGTAGGTCTTGCAGGCTTTTACGTATATCGCGCTAAGAAAAGCGGTAAAAAGTGTATAGGCTGTCCCGAAGGCTGCTCCTGCAGCTCAAAGGGATGCTCCTGTTGTAATCACGACGAAGAAAATAAATAAGCATTTCTCTTTTTCCTCTCCAAATTATATAATTTTCAACAAAAAGCGTGTTGCATTATTGCAACACGCTTTTTGTTTATCCGTTTATGACCTTGCGTATTTATGTGCCATATCTGAAAGACGTCTGCCCATCTCGTCCCACTCGGACTCGGGATACTTATCAAAATTAATCGTAACCTCAAGGGAATAAGCTCCCTTGTACCCAATATCAAAGAGAGCGCTTGAGAAAGCCTCTATATCTATATTTCCCTCGTCAAGAGGCGCGTGAGCATCGGTATCGCCGTAATTCTGATGAATGTGGCAGGTGTGAAGCATATCTCCGAAAAGCCTTACCGCCTTCTCTGCCGAGCAGGGTGCATATTCGTCACCTCCTACTCCGAGCTGAGTCTTGACGTAGCTTAGATAATGAGTGTGACCGATATCGAGACATACCCTGACGTTATCAATGGCAAGCGTCCTTACAAAATTATTTACAGCCTCGCAATGTGTGAGAGAATAAAACGGGAACGGGAGGTTTTCAACGCAGACGGTTATACCAAATCCCCTCGCATATTCTGCGAGACGGGTAATAAAATCGGCGTTTATTTTGGCGGTCTCTTCGGCAGGGTCGGGACACTCAAGAGTAAAGGGAGACAGCGGATGCATTACGAGGGTCTTAGCTCCAAGCACCGCCGTGCCGTAAACCGCTTTGCGCATTTCCTCAAATCTCTCTGCACGCTCCTCAACCGTGCCGTCCTTGATGGGAAAGCCAAAGGGTGCGTGTGCCTGATGCACGAAGAGTCCCTCACGCTCAATTTCTCTTCTTTCCTTCAAAAGAGCCTTTTCGAAAGCCGTCATCTCAAGTTTAAAAAAGTCGGTTGAGGTTGCTATAAACTTCTGGTAATCTATACATTCAAAGCCGTGCTCCGCCATTTTATAAAAGCCCTTGTCACCGTATGCCTTTATGTATGACGTGGGTCTCATCCCTATTTTCATAATATACTCCCTCAGATTTCAATAACCATTCCGTCAAAGGATACCTTAAAGCCGTATCCCTCTGCAATTTTTACAAATTCATCGTACACAACACTCTTTCCGTTGTGAGAGAAGTGATTTAAAACGAACACCGTATTGCTATCTGCCGCACCGATTTCAACAAGCCTTGAGCGAAGAGCAATACATCTGTCAAGTGACATATGACCTACGTACGTTATATCGTTACAAGCCTCCGTACAATCAAGTGAAATCAAATCGATTGGCTTTTGAAGGCGTTTGAGATATTCTTGGCTTTCGTCGGGATACTCACTGGTATCGTTTGAATAAAAAACAGTTTTACCGTCCTTTTCAATCAGATACACCACCGGTGTTGAATAAACGTCGTGAGCCGCTCTCAGTGCCGTTATTTTATATTCTTCCACCTCAAACGTCTCGTATAGCTTTATTCTGTTAACCAAAACGTCATCGTCCGAAATTCCTCTTTCGGCTTTGAATTTACTTATTGAATTAAAGCCCGACTCATCGGAATAAAAGGTCAACGGCGATTTTTCATTAATATGCGAAAAGCCATTTTTTCTCATCAGCATTTCTTCCGGATACAGATGATCCGTATGTGAATGCGTGATAAGACAGCTTTTGATTTTAGCCAACGGAAAATCATACGTCAAAAAATGCATATAAGTATCCGCAGGAAAATCTATAAGCAATCTGTCGTCAATCAAAGCCTGACTGCGTGTCCTTATATTTTTACCTCCTGCAGCTCTTGATTTTTTGCAGTTTTCACATTCGCAAAATACTGCGGGAATTCCCTCTGCCGCCGCAGTTCCTAAATACTGAAGTTTCATAATTCTATCATCCTCGTCATAATTATTCTTCGTCAATAACCAATATAATTTTATCATATTTACTATGCTATTTCAAGTGGAAAAAGTATTTTTAAAAAATCCGTTATGTGAATCACCCGTAAAACTTACATTGTGCTCACGGCTTTTTTACTGATGCTTTTGCACACGATCAATTGTTGCTTGTAAAAAATAAAAAAAGACTTGATTTTTTAATGATTGTATGCTATACTCTTAAGGCTATCAAGTAGGAGACTTACACCATCGGGATGTAGCGCAGATGGTAGCGCGCCTGCTTTGGGCTGAAAATTCGAGCGCCGTCGGGGACGGATGAAGCGAGAATTTTTTGGTGTAGCGGTCGATAGATATCGAGGATTTTAAGCCGATGATAGATATCGGGTACCGCAAACTGGGCGGACAAAGCAGTCTTCCCATTTATGTTTTGCTTATTTCTTTTTTGTTTTTATATGGCGGGATGTAGCGCAGATGGTAGCGCGCCTGCTTTGGGAGCAGGATGTCGCAGGTTCGAATCCTGTCATTCCGACCATTTGGAGGCATAGCTCAGCTGGTTAGAGTGCTTGCTTGACATGCAAGAGGTCACTGGTTCGATTCCAGTTGTCTCCACCATAAAGAGTTCGTAGATGCTTGACTACGGACTCTTTATTTTTTTGTTAAAACAATCTTAAGCGTGCCTGCTTTGAAGCAGGATAAAGACCTACCGTGGTACACAGACGAATAAAACAAAAAAAGAGCGGTAAAAACTCTGGTTCGAGTTTTCACAGCTCCTTTTTGTTGAATAATTCATTTACTACCTCTCCGTAAAGCATTTCGTTCCCCTTTGGAGAAAGGTGGACGGAATCGTAACGCCATACGGACGGTGAAATTCCGTCGAAAAGCCTTGTAAGGTCGATACATTTTGCGTTATATTTCAGAGACAGCTCCTTCATAACGACGTTGTATTTCTCAAGCTCAGTATTAAATTCAGCATCGCTCTCAAAGGTCATATTGCGAATGGGATAAGAGGGCTTAGCGGATGGCGGAACGGTGGCGGTAACGATACGGCAATCAGGAAAGCGCTCTCTCATCAGCTCAAAAAATCTACCGAGATAAAGGCGGTAATCCTCAGCCGAATAGAAAACGAAATCGTTTCCTCCAAGGGTAAGAACGAGAGCGTCGGGCGAAAGGGCGGCAACCCTCTTTTCAAAATGATAAAGAAGAAATTTTACGGTACGGCTTCCCTGCCCTGTTATATGGGCGTATTTAGCCTCGCCGCTGACTCCCGCGAGGGTTACAAGAGGCGTGAGCTCGGTATACTCAAAGTCCGACAAAACGACCTCGTGAGACAGCTTATTCTTATCACAATCAATTTCCACGGTCAAAAGAGCGTATCCGAAATAAATGTCGGGATCTCCGTAGGTATCTGCCCTTTTTGAATTACCGTCAACTGTAACGGTAAAGGAGCAATAATTATGCGGACGGCACTGAAAATACAGCGCAAGCTTACCCGTTGACGAACGGGCAGTAAAATGCACGCGGTCATTCTCGGGAGTAACAGTCACAACACGAGACCCGAAAATCGCATCGGCAATATCAGCTTTGTCTCCAAGACCCGAAACGGTCCTTTCGGAAAACTCAAGCCCGTCGGCGTACTCAAAATCAACCGAAGAGGTAATAAAATTCTTTCTTAAGCGGAAGCTCCAGGAATCCATACCAATATGACAGTCGGAGGCATCCGCCCTCGGAGTATCATCAAAGCCGTGTCGGTTATAGGATATACTGTCTCCCGTTATAATAAGCCTTTTCATTCCGTCCTCCGTTAAAACCATTCCATATCGAGCGAGCAGGTAATCTTATCAAGTCGGCGTACAATCCTTCTGCCCTCCCTTTCAAGAGACGGGTCACGCCCAATTGCACTGTCACAATAATCGTTGCGGGTGAATACAACCTCAAGCTCGTAAGGTGGAAAAACCTTTACGGGCTTAACGTCACGCCAGCCCAAAACAGCCTTTTTAACTGCGTTATAAATAAGCGCGTGTGCCTCTTCAAGCGGTATACATTCAGCGCGGTTTCTTCCGCAAGCCTTCTTTACGGAGGCAGTTACAACCCCTGACACAAATGTCTTGGCTTCGTGACACGCCGCCTCGTCTCCCGAGACCATAATAAGTGGTATATCGGATAGTCCGAAGAATACCGCCTGCTGACCTATTTCGCCGTAGCTTTTTCCGTTAATTTTATAGTCAAACCAGGCAACAGAGCTTTGCGTGTGGTCAAGAAAGGCATTTTCCGTACCCGCCATAGCGTGAGCGCCGATAGAGATAAACGCATCTATATCCCAGCTCTCAGGAGCGGTCTTGAAATATTCCTCGACGGTAAGCTGATGCACGCGAAGGTCAAGCTCTTCTTTAATGAAGTTAAGACCCGTGCCGTGTCCGTCAAGAATACAAACCTCGTCGGCACCTCCATCAAACGCACCCGAAACGGCTGCATTTATGTCAGCCATAAGATATTTTCTTGCTCTTTCATAGCCCTCGGGGTCGGCTCCCAACATTTCTATTCTGTCGAGACCCGATATTCCCTCAATATCTGTCATAATAAAAAGCTTCATAGCTTCACCTCAATAATATAATATATTATTAAAACGAAAAAATCAATGACTTTATTTGACTATTGCTTGGACAATATTGCTCAATATTTCATAAGACTGTCACGTTTTTTCCAATCAGGCATAAGACGTGACACGACCGAATAAAAGCGTGATGAGTGATTGGGCTCAACAAAGTGAGCAAGCTCATGCAGAACAACGTATTCAACGAACGGTAAGGGCGCTCTTATCAAATCGTAGTTGAAGGTGATAACCTTATTCCGTGTCTGACAGCTTCCCCAACGGGAGGTCATTTTGCGGAAGCGAAGAGTCGGAAATACGGGACAGTTTTCCTTAAAATGCGGATAGTATTCACGACAGATTTTTTCAACGGTTTCCCGACAGTAAGCGTTGAGCCATTCCGTCGCAATCTTCTTACACGAGGACTCGTCGGGGCACTTTATACACAAGACACTTTTGTTATATGTAACGCTCTTTTTTCCTTTCTCGATATGAAGAGTTACCTGCTCTCCAAAGATTGAGAATTTTTCACCATCCGCAAACTCAGAGAGTCTCGGGTAACGCTCTTCCCTATCCGAAAGCTTATCAATTGCAGACAATATGTAATCCGCCTTTGACAAAATGAAATCCTCAATGGATTTAACACTCACCGATGGGCTTGCGGAAACGGTTACGCTTCCGTCGGACCTTATTCTCAAGTTGATATTCTTGACTTTTTTGCGACAAAGCTCATAGGTCAGCACCTTGTCACCACACTGTATTGTACGAATCATTTAATTTCCTCAACAGGCTTTAAAATTATATATAGGCTTAATACGGCAGATTATATCTGCGGTAGGGGTTATATTCTCAACGATATCCTCAAGGCTCTTATACGCCATAGGAGACTCGTCAAGGGTGTACTCGTTTATGCAGGTGGAGAATATTCCATCCATCTGTCTTGAATACTCCTCCATTGAAAGAGTGGCAAAGGCGTCACTGCGCGACATAAGTCTGCCTGCGCCGTGAGGTGCGGAGAAATTCCAGTCCGCGTTACCGCGACCGACACAAATAAGTGCGCCGTCACGCATATTGATGGGGATAAGAAGCCTCTCACCCTTGTGGGCGGAAACCGCTCCCTTTCTTAAAATCATCTCATCAACGTCGATATAATTATGCACCGTATGGAAGGCGTCAAGCGGCTCAAGACCCGTCATTTCAAGGAGAAGCTCCGCCATTTTCTCACGATTGCGGGTAGCAAAGCGCTGACAGATATCGACGTCGTGAAGGTAATCCTCCATATATTTCCCCTCGAGATAGCAAAGGTCGGGCGGAAGAGTCGTATCCCTTGCAACCCTCTCAGACGCCATCTGCTTGAGGGCATCCTGAATCTCAGCCCTTCTGCCCTCCGCCTTATAGGTACGAATAAGCTCGTCACGCTTCTCAAAATAATCTGCACCGTAAAGATTCATATCAACCGCAAGAGTCTGATAAATATCCGCTACCTGCGTACCGAGGTTACGGCTACCCGAATGTATCACAAGATACTTGTTGCCCTCATCATCCTCGTCAACCTCGATGAAATGATTGCCTCCGCCAAGCGTACCAATACTACGCTCAAGACGGCGTGTATCCCTGAGACTTCTGTAACAGCGAAGGGACTCAAGGTCAAATCTCTCAAGTCTTCCCTCCCACGTTTTCGTGCCGCAGGGAATGGAATGAGCCGCCTCGTCAAAGCGCTCAAGCTCAATATCAATTTCACCAAGACAAACCGTGTACATTCCGCAACCGATATCAACTCCCACAAGCGAGGGTGATATTTTATCGGTAACCGTCATGGTAGTGCCGATGGTACAGCCCTTGCCTGCGTGAACGTCGGGCATTATGCGTATTTTTGTATCACCGTACGCCTCGGTATCACAAAGCTCGCGTATCTGCTCGATTGCACCGTCCTCAATCAAATCGGTATAGCAGATAGCTGTGTTATGTATTCCTGTAATCTCTTTCATTTTCTTTTTTCTCCTTGAATTATTTCTACGGCTACATTATACTCTCTGCCTCAGGAAAAATCTCGGAAAAAAGTTTGCGAAAAGTGAAGGTCTCGGCATTACCGAGACCTCCCGCTTCGCTTATTTATTCATATTCATTTCGTATATTATCTCGGTTGCAAAGGCAAGCTTTGTAATAACGTTTTCACGGGTAGGATAGCAATAGAAGGAGTCATTCTCGGTGGATATATCAAAGCAATCGAAGGGCTTGATATAGCAATAATCGTACTCCACGTGCAGACTGTTCATCTGAAGAGGCTCGCGGTTGATATAATAACGCTCTCCGCGGTATTCACCCTCAAGCACGAAGCCGTGCTCGACATCGTGAGTCACACGCGCCTTGCCAAGCGGAATAAAGCGGTAGCATCTCGGGAAGGAGTAAACCTCCACCTCGTCCTCAAAGGAATACTCTCCCCTCTCAATCTGTGCCTTGACCTGCTCACGCTCCCACAAAAACCAATCGGGAATATGAGAAAACTCGGTCTCGCCCTCAAGAGCGGTAAGCGTGCCGTCCTCGTTCATTCTCCAGCGCTTTCCACATTCACGGCAGAAAAGCTCAACCCCCTCGGATGCCATTTTCGACTCGGTCATACAGTGAGGGCACTGATAAAGCACCTTGTGAAGCCCCTCTGCTCGAAACGGCTCGGTCACGAGAATGTTATTCTCTCTTTGATGCTTATACTCGTCGTAGGTGAGAGCCTCGCGGATTTTTGCGTTTATCTCCGCATCGGTCATCGTCTTGATATCATCGGGAGTAAGAAGCTGAGTGGCAACGGTATGAAACGGCACCTTTCTCTTTTTTCTGAAATTCCAGAAGGGAGAATAAA
Organism: Clostridia bacterium; assembly: GCA_017558945.1. Taxonomy (GTDB): domain Bacteria; phylum Bacillota; class Clostridia; order Oscillospirales; family SIG627; genus RGIG6353. Next base: position 3,573 of record JAFYTG010000011.1, on the reverse strand, counting down.
GGTGATTTCCGTGATGCACGATGGTTACCACGGGCACCTTAAGTCTCTTTACGAGCATACCCACTGACTCGGGAATATACGAATTGATACCGCATGGTGAATAGCGTGCCTCGGGATACATAAAAAGTATATCGCCTCGGGAAAGCACCTTACGGATAGACTTCAAAAGATGGAGATCCATCGTATATTTTCTGGTACAGATAGCGCCGATAAGCTCCATAAGCCAAGGACGTCGGTAATATCCGTCAATGCTCACTACGTTGTTAACTCGGTTGAAGCCCGTAATCATTGCGGCAAGCTTGAAGTCGATAAAATACATATGATTAGACAGCACGATATACGGAGGCTTAAGTCCCTCCATATTGATTTTATCGATTTTATAATCCTTGTTCATCAGGTCTATCTTACAGAGAAGCCAGATAAGTCCCGTAAAAAACAGAGGCTGACGGATAGGATATTTTGCCGTTTTATAGCGTTTTTTGTTTTTGTAATTAACGTCAATATTATTATTCATAAAAATCTCCGATTGTCAATTTCAGCACGGGGTGTGCCAAACACATTATACTAAACGTTTTTTTAAAAATCAAGTCCTTTATTGCCGATAGCTTTTAGGAGAAGCTCCGAATCTGTTCTTAAACGCCTTGCTGAAGGAATACAGCGAGGAATATTTGAGCATTTCGGCAATTTTGTTGATACGGAGCTTTTTCTCGGAGAGAAGGAGTGCGGCTGTATCAAGCCGTCTTGACTGATAATACCCATTGAGCGTGTTACCAGTAGTCCTGCGGAAAACGTCGGACAGATAGCTGTAATTATAATTAAACACCTCGGCAAGCTCGGAAAGCCTTTCTATATCATATACGTTAGTATCTATATAGTGCATCATCTGATAACAAAGCTCGTCTGCCGACACGGTATATTTACTCTGCGAGGAGGTCTTATCTGCCTTGAAGCTTCTGACGGTATAATAAATTATCTGTTCAAAAAGAAGTGCGATAAGCTCGTCGTGATATTCCTCCTTAGAGGGATATTCGGCAATTGCGTTGGATATAGCGGCACTCACCTTAGAGTCACGAAATACTCTTTCGTCACACCCGTAAAGCGCAACGATTCGCTTAAGCTCCTCCTGAAGCCTCTCGTCTTTTGTATTAAATGCAAAAAAGTCGTACTTCATAGGCTCGTCCTCCGACGAGCGTATTTCGTGGAAGTCACCGGGGTATGACAGATATATATCCCCCTTTGACACCGCAGTCGGCACGTCGTTGGTATACAGCGTGCCCTTACCGTCAGTAATAACGGTAAGCTCGTAAAGATTGCCGTGAGCATGCTTTCCCATTACTCCCGACGGAGAAAACCACAGTCTTCCGAGCTGAATAAACACGGTGCTCCGATATGAGACGGGACTTGCAAAGCTTTGGTAATCTATGTGATACTTATACAAAACGTCATCTCCTTTACCGAGATTGTACCAAAACACAAAAAAAGAGTCAAGTATTTCGGAAAATAAATTCAAAAAAACATACAAACCCAAAATAAAGATATCTTTTATACAAAGTGAGAGCATTCTCAACGCACTCGTACGGGTATATAATGAAGAAAAAAACGGAGGTATCAGATATGAGTACGGTTTTAGCGATAATCGGTTGCGGAAGAATAGCGAATAACGCTCATTTTCCCGCATTTGAAAAAATGGAGGGCATAAGAGTAAAGTATGCCTGCGACCTTATTTTAGAAAAGGCAGAGGCGGTAAAGGCTAAGTATTCCTTTGTAGAAAACGCAATCACGGATTACAGCATTGCCTTGAATGACCCCGAGGTTGACGCAGTATTCGTGCTTACCCCTAATTACGCTCATTACGTTATTACAATGGCAGCGCTCAAGGCGGGAAAGCACGTAATGTGCGAAAAGCCCGTTACGGTAAGCTACGAGCTTTCCTGCGAAATGGCAGAGGAGGCAGAAAAGCAGGGCAAAATACTGAATATCGGCGTATGTAACCGCTTTAATAAATCAATTGAAATGCTTGAGGAGCTTAACAGACAGGGACGCTTCGGCAAGCTTTATCACGTATACTGCTCCTTCAGAGGCTTCCGTTCTATCCCGGGACTCGGAGGCGCTTTTACAACCAAGTCAATGTCGGGCGGTGGCGTGCTTATCGATTGGGGTGTACACTTCTTCGACCTTATTCTTTACATCCTCGGCAACGCTAAGCTTAAGAACGTAACCTGCGACGCGTACTGCGAAATGGCTAAGGATATGAAGTCATACAAATATACGGGTATGTGGGCAGAGGATACCAAGGACATAGAAAACGGAACTAACGACGTTGACGATTTTATCACGGGCTACGTCAGAACCGACAAGGCAAGTATTTCCTTCAACGGTGCTTGGGCGCAGAATATTAATAAGAGTGAAATGTTTATAGATTTCCTCGGTGACAAGGCAGGCGCAAGACTTACCTACGGCGGAAAATTTGAAATTTACGACGGAAGCACGCTTGAAACAATCACTCCCGAATACGATATACCGAATATGTACCTCCGTGAAAACGAGGCGTTCGTGGAATCAATCAAAACGGGCGTAAAAAACAGAAATCACATTTCCAATATCCTTGAAACCATGAAGCTTCTCGATACCCTTTACAAATCCGCTGAAGCAGGAAGAGAGATAGAATTATGAATATAGGCTTCGTCGATTATTACCTCAGCGAATGGCACGCAAACAGTTATCCCGCTTGGATAAAGGAAGCGTCCGACGAGCTTTGCGTGAAATATGCGTGGGCAGAGGAATACGTATCTCCCGTTGATAACGTCAACACTGACGAGTGGTGTGAAAAATATGGCGTAGAGAGATGTAACACTCTCGCAGAGCTTTGCGAGAAGAGTGATTTCATTATCATCCTTGCCCCGTCGAATCCCGAAAAGCACCTTGAATATGCAAAAGAGGTACTGAAGCACGGGAAGAACACCTACATTGACAAAACCTTCGCACCGAGCTATGAGGAGGCGGCTGAAATATTCAGACTTGCCGAGCAATACGGCACTAAATTCTTCAGCACCTCGGCTTTGAGATACGCAACCGAGCTTGAGACGGTTGCGGGAAGTCAAAATCTTATCACCACGGGCGGTGGCTCGAATCTTGAGGAATACGTAATTCACCAGATAGAAATGGCGGTAAAGACCGTCAAAGCCGAGCCGATGGCGATAAAGCTTGATATTCAAGGCAATCAGGTAATATGGACGGTTGCATTTGACAACGAGGGCAAGTGGACGGGTATATACTCTCCGTATATTCCCTTTACAGTTTGCGGTGATAAGGGATATCAAGCCGTTACCTCAAAATTCTTTCCAACTCTTATTTCGGTTATACTTGATTTCTTCAAGACCGGTGTACTCCCCTTTGACACAAGAGAAACGCTTAAGGTAATGAAAATACGAGACGCTATTCTCAGGGCTTATAAGCTTCCGGGAGAATGGTTAAACGTATAAGGCTAATTTCAAAAAGTCGCTTGAAAAAAGCGACTTTTTTATTTTGAGTCGAAATAATACAAAAAAGAGACTATATTGTTGTAGAAGTTAT
>JAFYTG010000109.1 GCA_017558945.1 Clostridia bacterium | reverse complement strand
GCGTGAATACAAACGGGAGTATCTGCGGGAGCCTTCTTACAAGCCCACGCACCGGCATTCTTTATAATTCTTGTTACGTATTCGTTGTTAAGGGAGGGGTAAGTTTCGTGACCGGGCTGGAAATAGAATATTTTGCCATGACCTCTTGTAAAGGTACAGCCGGAACGGAATACCTCACCGCCTGCAAACCATCCCATAAATACTACCTCGTCAGGAGTTGGAATGTCGAAGTACTCGCCATACATTTCCTCATTTTCAAGCTCAAAGCTTTCGGGTATGCCCTGTGCAATGGGGTGAGAAGGTGCAGTAACCCAGATACGCTCACGGTCGTCGTCTCTCCAACGAAGAGTACAAGCCGTACCCATAAGTCTTGTAAATGGCTTAGAAAGGTGTGCAGAGTGAAGTCCAATGAAGCCACAGCCTCCGAGAACCGCCTTCTGTACAAGCTCTGCTACGCTGTCGGGAACGAGATGATGCTTTATATGTCCCCACCAGCAAATAAGGTCCGCACTCTTGACAAGCTCCTCGGTGAAAACCTCTTCAACAGTCTCAACTGTCGCAATGACGACCTCGTGACCATCCTCGGTGAACATTTCGGCAATTCTGCCGTGAATACCGTTGGGATAAATAGCCTTTACCTCAGGCCTGGAATCGTGAACTCCTTCGTTGTAAACAAGTACCTTCATAATATAAAACCTCCAATTTTATCTTTGATTTCATTTTAACACAGCAATCACACAAAGATATATACATAAATTGTTTAAAAATAACATTTTTTTGATTTAAAACTCGCTTTTTCCGTTTAAATGCCATAAATTATGTAAAAAACTTACTCTGAAAAATCCGCCCTATACGACATACAGGGTGGATAATACAATACGGTTTGTCCGTCATCCTTTTTGCTTGCTCAAGCAATCAACAATCGTCAGCAATACCACCTTCTGCAAGACTTGATGCAAAGCTCCTCGATATAATCACGTCTCGCAAGAGTCTTTATCCATTTTTCGGGGATATTAGAATATCCCCATACGGCACCTGCCATACCTCCTGCAATTGCACCGACCGTGTCGGTATCCTCACCGAGATTAACGGCACGAAGAACGCAATCCTTATAGCTTTTTGAATTGAGCAGACACCATATTGATGCCTCGAGTGTATCGACGACGTATCCGCTGCTCTTGATTTCGCTTATCGGAAGTGCTGCAAAATCAAGCTCAAAGAGTCTCGAGAAATGCTCAAGCTCCTCACGTCCCGAGTAATAACGCTCCGCTTCGGCAAGTCCTCGGTATACCGATTCAACCGAATGGTCCTCAAGAAGACTCCACACAACGTGAGCGTATATTCCGCAAGCAATAAGCGAGCGCTCGTGAGCGTGTGTCATTCTTGATGCGTTGTGAATTATTTCAACGGGATTATCACACCTTTTATAATAGGTGTAAAGTATGAACGGAAGTATTCTCATAAGAGAGCCGTTGCCGTTGTCCCACTCGCTGTCCTGACCGCACTCAATAGCGGAAATATGGTCACCTGCGTACAAAAGAATTGATTTGCGGCAGCTTGCTCCGACGTCGAAAACGTCACCGTCGGGAGTGAATTTTCCATCCCCGAGCCATGCGCAGAAATTGTCCATTATCTCGTTGTAATCAAGGTGTCCGTTTGCGAGGCTCTCAAGTGCGGCAAGGGTCATACTCGTATCGTCCGACCAATAGCCTGCGGGCACGTTATAGGTGCCGAAGCCTTCCATATCTATAACAGACTTTATGTCAAGCTCGTCTCTTGTGCAAAATTCTACGGGTACACCGAGTGCATCCGCAACAGCGTGACCGAAAATCACACCCTTTATCGTGTTAAGCATATTTATTCAACTCCCATTTCGTGAAGCTTTTTCCAAATTAAATCAGCCCAGTTAAGATGTCCTCCGTCACCTACGACGAGCGCGCATCTGTCGGGCACTCCCGACGCGTCGTATATAAGCGATATCTTTTCGTACGCCTTGTTGACTCCGTGTATCGGGAATATCAGGTCCTCCTTGCCTGCGGCAACGACGAGGTGACGGGGTGTGATAAGCCCTGCAAGGTCACCCATCTCAAACCATTTTCGGATAGAAGGAATATGATTGCAAATACAGTGAGGCATTGCGGCTATCGAGTCCTCGTAAAGACATACCGCGCAGGAGGGTGCCGCATACTCAATTCGCTCGTCCATACAAGCAAGGTAATAGGTCGCAGTACCGCCTCCCGAATTACCCGTGCATACGATTCCGTTCATATCCACATTTGAGAATGACTTTTCAACGGCGTCAAGTATCCTCATAGCATCCCATACTCTCTCACCAATAACGGTACGACCCATTAGTATGGCAATTTTCGACGCTTCCGTACAGCTTGTGCCTCTCCCCTCAAGGCTTGACTCACCGAAGTTACGCGCCTCGATTACAAGGGCACATCTCCCCTCCTTTATTGAACGGGGTGCCATTGCTCTGTGGTGCCAGGAGGATATGGTCTTTTCATCATCCTCGTTTTTGGGGCTTCCGAGGGCTATATGCATACCTGCACCGTGACCGCTCAAGCAAACCGTCAGAGGATATTTTTCCTTATCCCCTTTGGGTATGAGAAGATGACAGGGCACGTGATAGCCTCTTTCGGTCTCAACCGTAAATCTGTATTCGGTGTGAGTGTCGAAATCCTTTTCGTATTCTATTTCAGCCTCTCCGTCACACCTCTCAAGCGGTAAGCCCAAAAGCTCTTCAAGCTTGGCTTTAGCCTTTATTCTCCATTCATCAAGAGAGTCTCCCTTTTCGTAGGATAATAACGGACGGTGCCTTTTCAGCATTTCGTATTCGTATTCGTGACTTTTAACGTTTTTCATTTTTCAACCTCTTTTTACTTCGGCTATTTTTATTGTAGCACAGAGGGAGCAAGTTTTCAAGGTATTAATTTAAAAGAATTGGATTGAGAAGAACAAAAACAAATCCTACCTTGAACAAACCTATGAGATTATTACTTTGTTATCCAATCAGTCTAAAAAGATACCACTTAACAAGTTCAAGGACAAACCTATATCCTTTGACTTAAAAGGTATGTCAGGTTAACAATTTCGTTAATTTTATCTCTGTAACGTGACAAATGAGCAAAAGTATGATATAATATAGTTAGAAATCGAAACATTTTGCTATTTTTACAGTTTATATAGAAAAGCGTCAGACAAACAAGAATTTGCAGGTGAACTATATGAGAACAAGAAAGGTTATTGTACTGCCATATGATGTGGCATGGCAATCAGCTTTTGAAAAAATAAAGGGTGAGATTGAAGAAGCGATAGGCGGTTTAATTATAGGTATTGAACACGTCGGAAGCACCTCTGTCGAAGGAATGTCTGCCAAGCCTTGCATTGATATTGATGTAATCATTAAGGATTACACGGCGTTTGCTACGGTGGTTGAAGGTTTGAGAGGAATCGGATATATCCACGAGGGCGACCTCGGCATCAAGGATAGAG
>JAFYTG010000108.1 GCA_017558945.1 Clostridia bacterium | reverse complement strand
TGACCGCCCGAAAGCTGTGAGGGATAAGCATTAGCCTTATCGGAAAGACCGATTCTCTTGAGAAGAGTGTTGGCACGCTCGTCAGCCTCCTCCTTGGAGCAGAGTCCGAGCTTTACGGGAGCAATGGTGATGTTCTTCATTATAGAAAGGTGCGGAAACAGATTGAAGTGCTGGAAAACCATACCCATATTCTGTCTTACCTTATTGATATCGGTGCTCTTTGCGTTAATCTGCTGACCTTCAAACCAAATCTCACCGCTCGTGGGTGTTTCAAGAAGGTTGAGGCAGCGAAGGAAGGTACTCTTACCTCCGCCGGAGGGACCTACGACAACCACCTTTTCGCCCTGCTTTATCTCGGTGGTGATGCCCTTGAGCACGTGGATCTCGTTATGCTTACCGAAATCCTTGACAAGATTTTTAACCTCTATCACTCTTGTTCAGCCTCCTTTCAAGCAGGGTAACAAGCTTGGAAAGTCCCATTACCAGTGCAAGATATATGAGCGCTACCGCAACGAGCGGCATAAACGCGCTGTAAGTAACGCCTCGGATTATGTTACCGCCCTGAGTCAAGTCAACGATTCCGATATAGGATGCAACAGAGCTTTCCTTTAAAAGAACGATAAACTCGTTTGCAAGGGACGGAAGAACTGCCTTGATGGTCTGAGGAATAACTATGTACCACATGGTCTGAACGTAGTTGAAGCCGAGAGATCTGCCTGCCTCCATCTGTCCTGCGTCAACCGCCATAATACCGCCTCGGATTATTTCGGCAACGTACGCTCCCGAGTTGATACCGAAGCAGACGTAAGCGGCAATCATCTTCTCAACGCCGAGAGGCATTAAGACGACGAAGTAAATAATCATAAGCTGAACTATAACGGGAGTGCCTCGGATGACGGTGAGATAAATCTTGCAAATCCAGTTGAGAGCCTTAGCCTTGCCCGTCTTATCGTGAGTCGTACGCACGATAGCAACGAGGAAGCCAAGCACGATACCGATGATAACCGAAATTGCGGTAATGCGAAGGGTGATAAGAAGACCCTTTGCGATATACTGCCAGCGTGCATCGTCAATAAAGTTAAGCTTGAAGGTGGCCTTTGTGTTGTTCCAAAGCTTCATAATACCCGTTGAAACGTCGGGCGCTCTCTTTTCGTATTCGGGAATAAGAGCCTTCTTGATTCCGTTTGCAAGAGGAGTCTGTACCGATCTGTCAAAGGTTATGTCAAGCGAGCCCTTGAAAACGGTGTTAATAAAATCACGCGATTTCCAGAGAACAAGTCCGTCCTCCTTCTCGAAAAGCTCGAGAGTCACCTTGCCCGACTGAACGTAATCTCCGCTTCCAATAGCGTCAAGCACGATATTAACCGCATCAAGACTGATTTTAAGAGCAACTCGGGCACGCCCGTTTTCATCGACCGTAGGAATGTTAAGAAGCTCGTCCCCGATATCCGCCCACATTTTTTCAGCGTCAATACCCGTATAATTACATTCCACCAAAATATTCTTTTCGGAGCCGTAATCAAGGGATACAGCCTCAAGCTTCAGCATTTCTGCCATTGCAAGCATTGATTTTGACGTTCCTTCAAAATGCTTTTCAACCGAAGAGTCGATAAGCGTCTGAGCCTCATCAAGCGTTATCTCACTTGCGTAAAGCTCATTTTTCGTAAATATAACGACCGCTACGACGGCTATTACTGCGACGAGTATTACCGCGAGCGTAATTAATAATTTTTTATTCTTCATTTTTCCGCCCTGAAAAATACGAAAAGAAGTGGAATGTCCCACTTCTTTCCGTAGTATTCCATTTTTATTTAATTATTCAGCAGGAATGTACTTTGCAACGATAGCGTCGATGGTACCGTCGAGAATCATTTCCTCAATTGCTGCGTTAACAGCGTTGAGAAGCTCGGTGTTCTCCTTGTTGATTGCAGCAGCGTATTCCTCAACTGCGTACTCGGTGTCAAGGATCTTAAGACCTGCATCGGGATTTGCAGCAAGGTAGCTCTTTGCGGGCTCGTTATCAATGATAACAGCCTGAACGTCGCCGCCGATAAGAGCGAGAACTGCATCAGCGCCCTTGTTGTACTTGATAACGTTGTCTTCGCCGTAGTCGCCGGAAGCGTAGATGTCACCGGTAGTGGAAAGCTGTACGCCGATCTTCTTGCCTGCGAGGTCGTCGAGAGACTCAACGCCGTTGCCTTCAACTACGATAACGGACTGGATGCCGGTAGCATAGGAGGTAGAGAAGTTAACGGACTCAAGTCTTTCCTCGGTAACGGTCATACCTGCAAGACCCATATCAACGCCATTGGATACAACAGCGGTGATGATGGAGTTGAACTCCATATCCTCGATAACGAGCTCAAGACCGAGCTTTTCAGCGATAGCTGCAGCGATCTCAGCGTCGATACCGACGATCTTGCCGTCTTCATAGTACTCGTAGGGAGGGAACTGTGCGTTGGTGCCCATGGTGAGCTTGCCTTCGTTAACGGTAAGCTTCTTTACCTCAGGCTCCTCGGGAGTCTCGTTGAGGTCAGCGTCGGAAGCATTTTCAACTGCTTCGTTTTCGTTAGTCTTGGTGTCGTCTGCACAGGAAACCATAACGATTCCGGTGAGCATGAGAGTTGCGATGAGTAAAAGTGAAATAATCTTCTTCATGATAATTATCCTTTCGATTTTTTATTTAATAAATTTCACTTTCATAATTATACAACATAACCGTATAAAAAATCAATACCTTTTTTCACTTTTTTTATTTTTTATCAATTTTATTGATTTGCTCGTTTTTTTCATCCACTTGCCTTAATTAATCCAATTTACACTTTTTTGGGAATGTATGTGAAAAAATTAACCGCTTTTGACAAACATTTCACAAAGAAGTCCTTTTTCACAGTAATTTTTACAGTTTTTATACCGTTTAGCTGTTGAAATTACAGCGAAAAATTGATATAATATAAAATTGAAGGAGTGTGAATAATTTGGCTTTTACTTTTAAGGGAGGACTTCATCCCGATGAAAATAAAATCACGGCAAAGGTTCCTATTGAGCAAATGCCCGAGCCGTCGAGCGTTGCAATCGCAATGTCTCAGCATATAGGCGTTCCGTCTCTTCCGACGGTCAAGAAGGGAGACTACGTATACAAGGGACAATGCATAGGCAAAAACGATGCAGGTCTCTCTTGCCACGTTCACGCAAGTATATCCGGAACGGTTACGGCAATTGAGGACAGAGTTAACTTTATGGGTCAGAAAACCCAATACGTTATAATAGAAAACGATTACAAGGGTGAGCTTGACCCGTCTATTGCGCCCTTTCCCAAGCCTCTTGCCGAGGCAACACTTGACGAGATAGTCGAGTGCGTCAAGAATGCGGGCATCTCAGGTATGGGAGGCGCTACCTTCCCTACTCATTTCAAGATTGCGAGCGCACGTGACAGAGTTGATAAGCTTATCGTAAACTGCTGTGAATGTGAGCCTTACATCACTGCAAACCATCGCCTTATGCTTGAAAAGGGCGACGAAATAATCGGCGGTGCAAAAATCGTAATGCAGGCACTCGGACTCAAGGCGTGTGATATCGCTGTCGAGGATAACAAAAGGGATGCAATCGAGCATCTCAAAACGAGAATTACCGACGGTGACAGCATCAGAGTCTGCACCATGAAGACGAAATATCCTCAGGGCGACGAGAGACAGCTCATCTTTGCCCTTGACAAGATAGAAATACCTACGGGCAAGCTTCCCGCAGACGTGGGAAGGATAGTCATCAACGCAGAGACCTCATCGGCAATATACCGTGCCTTTACTACGGGTATGCCTCTTATCGAGAGAATAATCACCGTGACGGGCGCCGTTGCGAATCCCAAGAATTTAAGAGTGCCTCTCGGCACAAGCGTTTCGGAGATTGCCGAATACTGCGGAGGCTATACGGGAGAAATCGAAAAGATAATCAGCGGAGGTCCTATGATGGGTCAGGCGCTCTGGAACGAGGATACCGCCGTTGCAAAGGGTACCTCCTCCCTCATCTTTATGCTCAAGGAGGAGAAAAAGACTCTCCCCGAGGCTTGTATCCATTGCGGAAAGTGTGTGGCGTCCTGTCCTATGCACTTAATGCCCTGCTATCTTGCTCTCTTTACCAAAAACGACGACGTTGAGTCCCTCAAGGAATTTGACGTTATGTCCTGCGTTGAATGTGGTTGCTGTACCTATCAGTGTCCGGGTAACGTGCCGATAGTACAATACATCCGCGCCGCTAAGGGCAAGGTCAAAAAATCCATGTGAAAGGAAACGTGAAAATGTCATTACTTAAGGTTTCATCCTCGCCTCACATAAGACACGAGGATACCACGAGAATAATTATGAGTGACGTTATTATCGCACTTATACCGTCGCTTATATTCGGTGTTTACATCTTCGGACTCCGAGCGCTGTTTTTAACTCTGATATCCGTACTTACCTGCGTTTTGAGTGAGGCTATATACAATAAGCTTATGAAGAAGCCGTCAACCGTGCGTGATATGTCCGCAGTTGTCAGCGGTATTCTTCTTGCCTTCAATCTCCCCGTTACCGCACCTGCGTGGCTTCCCGTTATCGGCGGAATATTCGCAATGATAATCGTCAAGGCGCTCTTCGGCGGTATCGGTAAAAACATTATGAATCCCGTGCTTGCGGCAAGGGTTTTCCTCTTTGCCTCATGGCCGTCTCATATGACCCGTTATTCAGCACCTCTTGAAAGCGTCAACTCCTTTATGATAGGAGCACCCGACGCGGTTTCAAGCGCAACCACTCTCACCGACCTCAAAAACGGAATCATCCCGAGCATAGACCTTTTCGACCTTATTCTCGGAAAAACCGCAGGCTGTATCGGTGAGGTCTCCTCACTTCTTCTCCTTGCAGGCGGACTTTATCTGCTGGTCAGAAGAATTATCACCTGGCACATACCCGTATCGTTTATCGCAACCGTTGCCGTTCTTACCCTTGTATTTGCACCCGACGGCGTGTCCAATATCTCCTTTATGCTTTATGAGCTGTTCAGCGGAGGTCTGATTCTCGGTGCAGTATTTATGGCGACCGATTACGTAACGTCTCCCGTTACCCGAGGAGGCAGAATAATCTTCGGTATCGGCTGCGGTCTCCTTACCGTTTTCATACGCTTCTTCGGAGGATATCCCGAGGGAGTTTCCTTCGCAATACTTATTATGAACTTATTCGTATGGTATCTTGACCGTGCGTTTAAGCCGACGAAATTCGGAGGAGGACGAAAGAATGCAAAAGCTTAAGTTTTTAAAGCCCGCCCTCTCGCTCCTTATAATAACCGTCGGCGTTGCCCTTCTTCTCTCTCTTGTAAATCACATCACCGCTGACAGAATAGTCGAAAACAATCTTCGTGAAAAGCGTGAAGCAATCGCGCGCATATTTCCCGAGGTAGACGTTTTTGAGACAGCGGAAATATCCAACCTTCCCACAACAGTTACAGAAGCAGGAACAGTTAAAGGCTCTGACGGTAAAACCATTGGCTACTATGCCGAGATAGCCCCCGTCGGCTTTAAGGACAGCATCAATATGATAGTCGGCACCGATATAAACGGCAGCGTTACAGAGGTGGTATGTCTTTCCTCCTCCGAAACTGCGGGAGTCGGCACCAAGGCTACCACGCCCGAATATCTTGTCCGCTTCACGTCTCTCGACTCAGAGCGTGCGAAAACGGTGGACACCATTACGGGTGCAACCATTTCCTCAAAGGCAGTAAAACTCGGCATCAGCGAGGCTTGTGCAGCCGTAAGTATGGTAAAGGAGGCTGAATAATGGAAAAGGCGAACTTTAAAAAGATAGTCTCCGACGGCTTGCTGTACAAGAATCCCATTCTCGTTCAGCTTCTCGGCATCTGCGCAACCCTTGCTGTCACGACATCGGTAACCAACGGAATTGCAATGGGACTTTCCACGACAGCGGTTCTCGTTTGCTCAAACCTCTTTATATCGCTCCTTCGTAAATTTATTATGAAGGAGGTAAGAATCGCCTCCTATATCGTCGTAATTTCGGGCTTCGTTACAGCGGTAGAGCTTCTTATCAAGGCGTTTCTCCCCGAAATCAACAAGTCACTCGGCGTATTCATTCCCCTTATTGTCGTAAACTGTATCATACTTTCCCGTGCGGAAAGCTTTGCCTCCAAGAACTCACCTCTCTTCTCGGTGCTTGACGGTCTTTTTATGGGACTCGGCTTCACGGTGGCACTCATCTGCGTTTCGGCAATCCGCGAGCTTATCGGTGCGGGCACTCTGCTCGGGTACAGAATACTTCCCGAAAGCTACGAGCCTGCGCTCATATTCATAATGTCGGCAGGCGCTTTCTTCACACTCGCATTCGTTGTTGCGGGAGCAAACAAGCTCCTTGCAATCCTTGACAAAAAGCACAGGAAGGAGGAGCAGTAATGGAATTCAAAGAGCTTTTGCTTATTGCCTTTGCGGCAATAGTCACGGAAAACTTCATTTTCTCCCGTTTTTTAGGTATATGCCCCTTCTTAGGCGTTTCTGAAAAGCCGTCAACGGCGGCGGGTATGG
>JAFYTG010000107.1 GCA_017558945.1 Clostridia bacterium | reverse complement strand
TTTTTTATTTTTTTAGTCTCACATCATTGACAATACTACATTAAACATAAAAAGTGCATATATTCGCAAAATAAGCCGAGCGATTTCCTTTCAAAGAAACAAAACGTGCAAGGCTGTCGATTTTGTAAAAGACACGATCCGTTGGCTTTTGACGTTAAAATTAAAAGGACGGTCGAATCCGACCGTCCTTTTGTGTTGACGAAAGTGTTTTCTTTATTTGATTTCAACAGTTGCGCCTGCAGCGGTAAGAGCAGCCTTGAGCTCTTCAGCCTGAGCCTTGTCAACGCCGGTCTTGATGGGCTGGGGAGCGGACTCAACGAGGTCCTTAGCTTCCTTAAGGCCGAGGCCGGTGATTTCACGAACTGCCTTGATAACACCAAGCTTGCTGTCGCCAGCGGAAGCGAGGATTACGTCGAACTCGGTCTTCTCGTCAGCTGCGGGAGCTGCGCCACCTGCGGGAGCTGCTGCAACTGCAACGGGAGCTGCGGATACGCCGAACTCCTCTTCGAGAGCCTTAACGAGATCTGCGAGTTCAAGAATAGTAAGAGCTTTGATTTCTTCAAGAATGTTGGTTGTCTTTTCTGTAGCCATTTTCATGTACCTCCGAAAATAATTATTTGATTGCGTTTATTACGCGGATTGTTTGCAAAATAACGTAATTATTCTGCGGGTGCTTCTGCAGGTGCTTCCTCTGCTCCGCCTTCCTTGTCGATCTTGCCCTGTAATACATAAGCAAGTCCGTAGAGGGGGCTCTGGATGCTGCCGAGAAGCTTTGCAATAAGACCTTCCTTGGAAGGAATGCTTGCAAGATTTTCAACGCCTGCAACGTCGATAACTTCGCCATCGATGTAGCCTGCCTTGATAACGTAGTCTGCGTGATCCTTCGCAAACTTGGAAAGGATTTTAGCGGGTGCAACAGGATCGTCCGAATATGCGATAGCGGTCATGCCTTCAAGGTGCTCCTTGAGTGCGGGGTAACCAACCTCGTCAAATACGAAACGGAGCTGAGTGTTCTTAACTACCTTGTATTCAACGCCTGCACGGGTAAGCTCTTTTCTGAGAGCGGTATCGTCTTCAACGTTGGTCTTGTAGTAGTTAACGAGAACGCCGGCAGCACTTGACTTAACCTTTTCGGAAAGCTCAGCAACTGCAGCCTGTTTTCCTGCCAATATCTTTGCACTTGACATTCGTGTTTCACCTCCGGGTAAAAATAAAAATAAAGAAAGCTCTTTCGCCAAACCGACAAAAGAGCATAAATTCATTATTGAAATATCAATTTAAATTTTGCGCTTTCCTCGGCAGGCGAATATTATGACGGATTTCCGTCACCTGCTGTCTTAGGTCAACACGAGTATTATAATGGGTAATGGACTTTTTGTCAAGTGTTTTTTTAAAAAAATTAAAATTTTTATTTTGAACGGTCGAAGGTGCTCCGATTTACAGCGCCTATATATTTATTAATATATTATAAAATTGTATAATTTTGATTGACAGAGCAAGGCTAAAAGTGTATAATGTAAATTGATATACTATATTTTGAATTAAAGGATGCCAAATGATAAAAACTTTTAAGGGCTCAAAAAATAGAATACCCGATATGAAAGGGCTGTGGCTTGAGACCTTCCCCGAGGATACCGAGTTCGTTGACGTATTTTTTGAGAAATTTTATAAGCCGTCAAAAACGCTTTTGAGATATGACGGTGACAGCCTCGTTTCCATGCTCTATTTTATGGACGTAAAGCTTAAATATCGCAGACGCATTTACAAGGGAGCGTATCTTTACGGAGTTGCTACCGCGCTTACCGAGCGTCACGCAGGTCATTTTTCCGCACTTCACGAGGAGCTTGTTGAGTACCTCAAGAGTCGAAAATATAAATTTATCGTTACCATTCCCGCAACCGATTCGCTTTTTTCCTTTTACCGTAGATACGGCTACGAATCGGCATTCCGAAAAACTGAATACTCAATCTCAACGCTCGACTTTGACGAGATAACGGTTGAGGAGGCTTGGACGAGACACCTTGCGGAATACAAGAAGAGCCGTAAGGGCGCATTACTTCTTGAGTCGCGCGAGGCTTTTGAGGAAAGCCGTGCCGAAAGTCGATTTTTAGGCTTTGAGGGAGGCTATTTTGCCTTTTGCATGAGAGACGGAAAATACGTTATGTACGAGGTGTGCGACCCTGAGGGAAAGGCGCCCTCCTATGAGCTTATACATTACGAAAGAAGCGGTATGCTTCTTGACCTGTCAGAATCCTTTGACGAGGACTTTGGAGAGCGTGAGCATCCGATATTGAATTTTTTGTTGAATTAAAGGGGATATATTAATGAGCTTTGCAAAAACGCTTCGAGAGACCTATCCGTACAAGACCGAGCTTCATTGTCATACCTCTCCCTGCTCGTCGTGTGCTACCGTCTCACCCGAGCAGCTCGTCCGTCTTTACGCACTTGACGGATATCACAGCGTCGTAATAACCAATCATTTGTTTTTTGAGGGAATAAAAAACGCAAGAGCGCTCGAGAAGGCTGTTGACTCGCATATAGCCGATTTTGAGCGTGCGAGGGCAGAGGGCGAAAGGGTAGGCTTAAACGTGATTTTTGCCGCCGAGCTTCGTTTTGACGGAAGCCTTAACGATTATCTTTTCTACGGACCCGAGCCTGATTTTTACAGGGAGCTTGACCTTAAGAAAATACATACGGTCGAGGACTTTTCAAGGGCATACAGAAATGAAAGCAATCTGCTTTTGCAGGCACATCCCTTCCGCACGGGTATGACGCTTGCACCTCTTGAGCTTATTGACGGAATCGAGGCGTTCAATCTTAACTCAAGACATAATTCACGTGTCGGAATTGCCTCAAAATACGTCGAGGAAAATCGGCTTTGTTCGATTTGCGGAACGGATTTTCATCATACGGGCGACGGTCAGCTTTCGGCTGCCTGCACCCTTCAGCCCGTGAAAACGGCAGGAGAGCTTGTGAAAATAATTCGTGACGGAGATTTGTGCTGGAAAATAGGAAATGCTTATATTGTTGATAACGATGCTTAAAGTAAAGGAGTAAAAAATGGTTTATTTGTTTTTGGCAAACGGATTTGAAGAGATAGAGGCAATAACTCCTCTTGATATATTGAGACGTGCAGGCGCCGATGTCAAGACCGTATCGGTTAACGGTAACGGGCTTGAGGTAGAGGGCGCTCACGGGATTTTCGTCAAGGCGGATATTTCAATATCCGAGGTTGACGTTGACTCTGCCGATATGCTTATTCTCCCCGGCGGAAGCCGAGGCACCGAGGGACTCAAGGAGAGTGAGCCTCTTCGCAAAATCATTCTCACGGCAAATGAGAGCGGAATTTATATCGCCGCAATCTGTGCCGCTCCCACCGTACTCGGAGAGCTTGGACTCTTGAAGAAGAGACGTGCAACCTGCTATCCGAGTCTTGCGGGTGAGCTTATTGACAGCGGTGCAAAGTATAAAAATGATAAGGTGGTATTTGACGGTCACTTTATTACCTCAGAGGGTGCGGGCACTGCCGCAGATTTCGGCTTCGCCTTGACCGATAAGCTCTTTTCAAGACAGGAGACCGACAGGCTCCGACTTTCAATGGTGTATTAAAAATGTATAATAAACCTACACTAAGGGATAAGAAAAACGCTCTGCGTAAGGTTTATTCCTCCCGACGTGCCTCGATTCCCGACGAGGTTCACCGTATTGCCTCCGATAAGATAGCCGAGAATTTTTTTACATCGGACCTATACAGAGAGTCCGACGCCGTTCTTATGTACCTTTCTATAAACCGAGAGGTGAGAACCAGAACGCTTGTTGAGAGGATTCTTGCCGACGGCAAGAGACTTGCTCTGCCCGTTTGCTTTGAAAACGGAAGAATGACCTTTCGTTATATTACAAGCCGGGAACAGCTTGTTAAGGGAAAATTTTCCGCTCCCGAGCCCTCGGAGGAATGTGAGGAGTACCGCGGAGGTATCTCCACAGTTTGTGTTATTCCTGCTATTGCTTTTGACAGAAACGGATACCGACTTGGCTACGGCAAGGGCTATTATGACAGATATCTTTCTCGCTTTGATGTAAAGCGTGTGGGCTTTTGCTTCGAGGAGCTTTTGGTTGATGAGCTTCCTCACGGCAGATATGACGCCGCTTGCGATGCGGTAATAACGGAAAAAGGAGTGTATCTTATTGAAAAGCAATAACTCTACCCTGACTGCTCCGCTCTACGTTACGATAATTATGATTTTGCTTGGAGTATCCGAGAGCCTTCTCAAAATATCCGCTGAGAGCGGAGGAGACGATTTGTTTTTTACCGCAATGCTCCTTGAGCTGTTCGTGTATATGGTGCCCGTAGCCTTTTACTGTAAGCTTATGGGAGTTGATATGATAAAGGCATCGGGAATTAGGCTTTCATCCCCATCCGACCTGACCTTCATTCTGTCGGCGTTTCTTCTTTACGCCTTCGGTATGCTTTTTCTGATGTATATGGGTGCAGTACCCTCCAATACTGCAGGTGTAAATCTTACCGTACAGAGCGTGCCCGAGACAGACAGCGTATTCGTCGTGCTTTGTTACATAGTAATACCTGCGGTAGCCGAGGAAATGCTTTTCCGCTCGGTGCTTTTAAACGAGTATTCCTCCTGCAGAGGCTTATGGGCAATAATCATCACGGCTATGTTTTTTGCTATGCTTCATTTTTCCTTTAAGGCGTTTCCTGCATATTTCTGGGCAGGCTTTATCTTCGGACTCATCACCTACGTTACCCGCTCGTCTATTCCGTCGGTGATACTGCATATGCTTTCAAATTTTGTAACAGTCAATTTTTCCTCGGGAATATCAGGCTTTCTCAGAGGTGCAGACAATTCGATAGTGCTTGTCTTCTTAATGTCAACTTTGTTTTTGCTCTTTTTATATTTCACTCTTTCCACGCTTCAGGAGATTTACGAGAAACGCTCGGAGGAGTATGCCGACGGCTCTCTTGCAGGCAGCCGTGCGGATGCCGTCAAGAGACTGTCAAAGGTAGGCAGGCTTGACAAAAAGGAAAAGAGCGAGGGTAACAAAATGCCTCGCAATCTTCGTGATATGTTTTTATCACCGACGGTGCTTCTGGCAATATTCGTATTCGTATTTATAACTCTTGCATAAGGAGATTTTAATGGAAAATAACGAGAAAAATCAAAACGAACAGGACGTGCAGATCTACGGTGCACGACGCCCCGTTAAAGCAAGACGGGAGGTTTCCGAGCAGGTTAGCGACGGTAAGACTCGTACCGATATTCCTTCCTTTGCCGACGAGACCATCGTTGCGGCGGCGAAAAAAGCTAAGCGCGACATTGAAAGGAAGGAGACCGAGACTCCTCAAAAGGTATATAAGCTTGAGGAGGACGAGCCCGAAGAGATATTTCGCGGAAGCAATCTTTTTACCGCCCTCGGTAAATCTCTCGGTTATGTAGTATTCGTGCTGTGCGCTTCCATAATCGTGTCTTACATCGGTATAACCACTGTAAACGACCTTTTTGCATTTGTGAAAAGTGACGCTGAGGTCGAGATAGTAGTTGACGGGGACACCACCTTCCGAGAGCTTGCAGGTGAGCTTGAGAAGAAGGGCGTCGTTCGGTACCCCTTGCTCCTCAGAGTTTACAACAGCTTTAAAAACCGCGACAGAGAAACACCTCAGGAGCTTGAGGCAGGCGAGTATAAAATACTTGCAAACCTCAATTATGATGAGATAATCGCTACCTTCTCTAAAAAAGCACCTGCGCGTGAGATAGTTCGTATAACCTTCCCCGAGGGCTTGACGGGTGACGAAATGATAGAGCTTTTCCTTGAAAACGGAGTAGGAACGAGAGAGGGCTTCGTTGAGGCAATATCCTCATCTCTCGTTTACGATATGGATTACCGCTTCCTCAAGGAGCTTCAAGCACTCGAAACTGAGGGCTTTGAAAACGGACGGCGCTACGCTCTTGAAGGCTATCTCTATCCCGATACCTATGATTTTTATACCGATTCATCCGAAATTGACGCAATCTCAAAGCTTCTCGAAACCTTTAACCGTCGCTTTGAAGAGGCTTATTACGACAGATGCATCGAGCTTGATATGACGGTTGATGAGGTTATAAGCCTTGCCTCAATCGTACAGATGGAGACGAAATACGAGTCGGAATATGAGACTGTTTCCTCCCTTTATCACAACCGTCTCAACAATCCCTATTCGTTCCCGAGACTTCAATGTGACTCTACGTATCTTTACGCCTTCCCTGAAAGACGTGCAGAGCTTACTCTTGACGAAATGAAGTCCAGCGACAGTCCGTACAGCACCTATTCTCACGACGGACTTCCGCCCTCCGCAATATGCTCACCGTCTCTTAACGCTATAATTTCCGCACTCTATCCGAATGCGGTTGACAACAACGGTGTTGACCATACCTATTATTATATGGTTGCCCGTCCCAACGGCTATCACTACTTTGCACAGACCGAGGCGGGACATCTTCAGAATATCGCCAAGGCAGAAAAAGAGGCTGAGTGATGGAGCTTTATCTGACGCTTGCTTGTGCCGTATTATTACTTGTATGCATTATTCTGCTCATTATTTTGATTAAGAAAAGCGGTGATAAAAAGGACGGCGGTATCAGCGAGGAGCTGAGACAGTCCCGTATTGAAACCTATAACGTCATTCATAATTCCTCTGAGGCTCAGGCGCGTACAATTTCGGAAATGAAAAACAGCGTCAATGAGAGCCTCAAGACCTCTCATAGTAATATAAAGGTAATGACCGAGCTTATCGACCGCCGAATGACCGAGCTTCGCGAGTCTCTTGACCGTCGTTTTCAATCCCTTGAGGAGAAGAATGAAAAGAAGCTTTCGGAAATGAAGCAGGTCGTTGACGAAAAGCTTCAGACCACTCTTGAGGAGAGAATAAGCCGAAGCTTCAAGGAGGTTTCCGAAAGACTTGAGCAGGTCTATCGCGGACTTGGCGAAATGCAGACTCTCGCAACGGGAGTCGGGGATTTGAAAAAGGTTTTGTCGGGTGTCAAGACCCGAGGAATACTCGGCGAAATTCAGCTCGGTGCAATACTTGAGCAGATGCTTTCACCCGAGCAGTACGAAAAGAATACCGTTACCGTCAAGGGTACCTCCAATCCCGTTGAGTACGCCGTAAAGCTTCCCGGTGCCAACGACGGCGAAAGGGTGCTTTTGCCGATAGATTCAAAGTTCCCGTCGGATGCATACGTTAAGCTTTGCGATGCCTACGACGGAGGCAACACCGACGAGATACAAATGGCTCAGGCTGAGCTTGTACAGAGAATCAAGGGCTTCGCAAAGGATATTCACACGAAATATATTTCTCCTCCCGATACGACCGAGTTTGCGATAATGTTTTTGCCTACCGAGGGGCTTTATGCCGAGGTGGTAAGGCTTGGACTCGTCGAGGTGCTTCAGGCTGATTGGCGTATAACCGTTGCAGGACCTACTACAATGGCGGCACTTTTGAACAGTCTGCAGATGGGATTTCGTACCCTTGCTATTCAGAAGCGCTCGGGCGAGGTATGGAAGGTGCTCGGCGAGGTCAAGACTGAGTTTTCTAAATTTGAGGAGGTGCTTGTTACCACTCAGAAGAGGCTCGATATGGCGTACCGTGACCTTGACAAGCTCGTCACGACGAGAACGCGCGCAATTCAGCGTAAGCTTCGTGATATCGAGGCGTTGCCCGATTCCGACGATTCGGATGAGGGATATCTCTCCGATGGTGATGACGTTGAATAATGTTACTTTTTATCTGCTTTTAGGACTTTTTTGATAATTGACATATTGCATTAGATACCTGGAAGACTGTTACTCCCACCCTCTATGAGATTGCGCTTAAGACCCGTTATCTCCGCGACTCCGAGTCCAAGGAGGTCCTTGACCTTATAATCAACGGCAGAACCTTCGACTTCGGCTTTATTTATGACGGATGGCAGGGCTTCTCCTTCTGCTTGCAGTCTATCTTCGGTGCCGGTAACTCAAATTTCCAATCCTACTACGACAAGCGCTACAAGCAGGCGAGACTTCAGTACAAGACTGTTGTAAAGGCACTTGATAAGATTTAATCACAAAGGATGTAAAAAATCCATACTAAATGGCAAGAAAGTATAAGCAATACTAATAAAGGCTCAAAACGAGCTTTTGACAAAACGGAAGCTTTTTTGCCGTGAACGAGCCTGTTTGTTGCTGTCCACTTGTACGCCGATGGGCTTTGTGTGTTCATTTTACAGCGATTTTTCAGATTCATATTTGCAGGGGCGGTAAAAAAATCCGAGGGTTTTTTACAGCCCCTTTTGTATTGACATTAGGTAAAGTTATGATATAATGAATAAAAGTAATTTTTAGAAAGGAACTGTTATGAAAAGAATTTTAGCGTTTGTTTTGGCAATGCTTATGCTTTTCAGTGCATTGACTCTCCTTTTTTCCTGCTCGGATAAGCCCGAAGAGGTCAAGGAGGACAACACCGAAAAGAAGCAGCTTGTTGATGACGGCTCTATTTTTTATGAGAGAAGTCTTATATCGGATGGTCTTCCGGAAAAGGATTACGGCGGACGTCAGTTTCGTATAGTTACCCATATTCCCGGTGAGTTTTACATTGAGGAAGGGGAGCGCAATCAGGGCGATCTTATAAAGGATGCCAAATTTGCGCGTAACCAAGCTGTTGAAAACCGTTTCAACGTTGAGCTTACTCTTGGATATACGGGTACTTATTCCGAGGTATCAAGCTATGTTTCCAAGACCGTTCTCTCGGGCTCTGATGAATTTGAGCTTCTTATGGGTATGGCGGTTGATACGGGAGCTCTCGTTACCAAGAAGCTCTTCCTTAACTGGCATGACATAGAGAATATTAATTTTGACAAGCCATGGTGGTCTAAGTCTACCGTTGACGAGCTTACTTACGACGGTAAGTGCGCAATCGCGGTATCCGACCTTAACTTCTCCTCAATTACCGCAACCTACTGTATGATATTCAATAAAAACCTTGCTGCCTCCTACGAGCTTGGTAATATTTACGATATAGTTCTTAGCGGAAAGTGGACGATTGACAAGCTTCACGAAATGGTTAAGGACCTTTACGTTGACGACGGTAACGATAAGCGCGACGAAAACGATTTCTACGGAATTTATCACGACCACGGCTCCCACGTTTGTACTTACCTCTGGGCATTTGACAACCCTGTCTGCAAGAAGGACGAGGAGGGTGTTCCCCAGATCGCTATCAAGACCGATAAGATAGACTCCATCGTAACGACTCTTTACGATATGCTCTATAACACCAACGGTGTATTTTACGATGTCGCTTATAAGAACGAGAAGGGTCTCAGCAGAACGAAGTTTTACGAGAAGAAGGCGGTATTTGCTACTGCAACTCTCAGCGTTCCTACGGATGAAAAGCTCCGTAACTTCGAGGACGATTACGGAATCGTTCCTTATCCCAAGTACGACGAGGCTCAGGCGGAGTACAAAACGATGTCTGACGGATATCATTCGGTTCTTGCAATTCCCAAGACGGTTAAGGACACCGAATTTGTAGGCACTATCGTTGAGGCACTTTCGGCTGAGACCTGGAAGACGGTTACTCCTACCCTCTACGAGATTGCGCTCAAGACCCGTTATCTCCGCGATTCCGAGTCTAAGGAGGTTCTCGACCTTGTCATCAACGGACGTACCTTTGACTTCGGCTTCATCTACGATGGATGGGTAGGCTTCTCCTTCTGCTTGCAGGATATCCTTGCATCCGGTAGCTCAAGCTTCCAGTCCTACTACGATAAGCGCTTCAAGCAGGCAAGACTTCAGTATAAGACGGTTGTAAAGGCTCTTGAAAAGCTTTAATATCTTAAGGATATCGCCTCGGCGATATCCTTTTCTATTGACTTTTTTCGAATATTTATTATAATGATAAAAGAAACCGAAAGGAGTAAATAATTATGAAAAGAGTGTTATCACTTATATTGGCGATTTTGATGCTTGTCAGTGCCTCGGCTCTTCTTTTTTCCTGCGACAAGGAGAAAAAGGAGAATAACAACGAAACCTCATCCTCGGGTGCGGTTGTTGATGACGGCTCTATTTTTTATGAGAGAAGCCTTGTGTCAGACGACCTTCCCGAAAAGGATTATGGCGGACGAGATTTCCGTGTTGTAATCCACGACCTCAAGGATATATATATTCCCGAGGAGGAGAAAAACAAGGGCGATCTTATTAAGGATGCCAAGCTTGCTCGTAACGAAAAGGTTGAAAATCGCTTCAACGTCAAGATAAAGGTCGTTTATAATGGCACCTACGGTGAGGTTTCGGACTACGTTTCCAAGACCGTTCTTGCAGGCAACGACGAGTTCGATCTTCTTATGGGTATGGCGGTATCCACCGGCGGTCTCGTGCAGAAGAATCTCTTCCTTAACTGGTACAACATCGAGCACGTAAACTTCGACAAGCCCTGGTGGGCGGAGTCCAACAAGACCGACCTTACATACAACGGCAAGTGTCCTCTTGCGGTATCCGACCTCAACTTCTCATCCCTTACCTCCACCTATTGTATGCTCTTCAACAAGAATCTTGCCGCATCCTACGAGCTCGGTGACATTTACGGCATCGTTCTTGATGGTAAGTGGACCTACGATAAGCTTCACGAAATGGTAAAGGATATCTACGTTGACGACGGTAACGATACCCGTGACGAAAGCGACTTTTACGGTCTTGCACACGCTAACGGCTCCTGCGTTAACACTTACCTCTGGGCGTTTGACAACCCCGTATGTGCAAAGAACGCAGAGGGCGTTCCTCAAATCGCTATCAAGACCGATAAGATAAACTCCATCGTTACCGACATCTACGATATGTTCTATAACACCGAGGGCGTTTACTTCGACGGAAAGCTTTCCAACGAAAAGGCACTCTCAGGTGATATTTTCTATTCAAAGCGAGCTATCTTTACTACCGGCTCTATCGGTGCTCCTACCACCGAAAGATTTCGTAACTTTGAGGATGACATAGGAATAATTCCTTATCCCAAGTACGATGAAAATCAGACTGAATATTACACTATGGCAGACGGCTTTCATACCATTCTTGCAGTGCCCAAGACCTGCCGTGATACCGCCTTCGTCGGTATGATCACCGAGGCTCTTTCCGCTGAAAGCTGGAAGACCCTTACTCCCACTCTCTATGAGATTGCACTCAAGACCCGTTATCTCCGTGACAACGAGTCCAAGGAAATCATGGATATAATCATCAACGGCAGAACCTTTGACTTCGGTTATATCTACGATAACTGGCAGGGCTACTCCTTCACACTTGAATTTATGATGCGTGACGGAATGTCCAACTTTGAGTCCTACTACAACAAGCAATACGCAACTGCAAGGATGCAGTATAAGCTTATAGTAAAGGCGTTCGACAAATTAACCTGATTTTGCGTCATAAATTCGTCCAATACGTCGTTAAAAGCGGGATATGAGTGTCTCGAAATACGAAAGTATTCCATCGACACTCCTACCCGCTTTTGCCTTGTCTTGAACGGAATTTATTTAGCAAAATTTTTGCGTCACAAATTCGTCGGATGCGTCTTAAAAGCAAGATGGGAGCACCTAGGCTTAAGTAAATAAGCTATCGGTACTCCTCTTTTGTAAAAAACACTTGAAAAACATACCGTTTGGTGATATACTCTAAGTAGTAATATTTTGAAAGGATTAAGCTTATGAAAAGATTTTTATCACTTTTGTTGGCAGTACTTATGTTGCTTTCCTCTTCAACCCTCCTTTTCTCCTGCGATAAGGATGACGGAGAGCCCGAGAAAAACGGCAATGAAGAAAAAGTATACGACGAGCAATCTCTTTTTTATGAGAGAAGCCTTGTATCCGACGACCTTGAGACAGTTGATTACGGCGGACGTGAGTTCCGTATAGTTACTCATATTCCCGGTGAATTTTATATCGAGGAAGCGGAGCGCAATCAGGGCGATCTTATAAAGGACGCTAAATTTGCGCGTAACGAAGCGGTCGAAAACCGCTTTAACGTTAAGCTTACTCTCGGATATACCGGAACCTATTCCGAGGTATCAAGCTACGTTTCCAAGACTGTACTCGCAGGCTCCGATGAATTCGACCTCCTGCTCGGTATGGCTGTTGATACGGGAGGCCTTATCCTTAAAAAGCTTTTTCTTAATTGGTACGATATCGAGAATATCAATTTTGATAAGCCTTGGTGGGCATCCAGTAACGTCGAGGAGCTTACCATTGACGGAGTGTGCCCCCTTGCAGTATCAGACTTTAATTTCACCTCCATCACCTCTACCTACTGTATGACCTTTAACAAGAATCTCGCCGCTTCTTATGAAATGGGCGACCTTTACAGCATCGTTCTCGACGGCAAGTGGACCTTCGATAAGCTTCTTGAGCTTGTAAAGGGCGTTTACGTTGACGACGGTAACGATAAGCGCGACAGTGCCGATTTCTACGGAATGGCTCACGGCAACGGCTCTCAGATGAACACTTATCTCTGGTCGTTTGATAACCCCGTCTGTGTAAAGGACGATGAGGGTATTCCTCAGATTGCCATTAAGACCGATAAGATAAACAATATCGTCACAGACCTCTATGACCTTATCTATAATACCGGTGGTGTTTATTACGAAAACGATGCCGTTTCAGGCTCGAGCTATCCGTCAGATATGTTCCTTGCAAGAAAGGCGATATTCGTACCCAGCCAGCTCGGAAGCTATATTAGTGAGGGCTTCCGTAACTTTGAGGATGACTACGGCGTGCTTCCTTATCCCAAGTACGATGAAAATCAGCTCGAGTATCACACGATGGCTGACGGATATCACACCGTCCTCGCAGTGCCCAAGACCGTAAAGGATACCGCCTTCGTCGGTAATATCGTTGAGGCACTCTCCGCAGAAACCTGGAAGACCATAACTCCCACCTTCTACGAGATTGCACTCAAGACCCGTTATCTCCGCGATTCTGAATCCAAGGAGGTTATGGACCTCGTAATCGACGGAAGAACCTTTGACTTCGGCTATATCTACGACGGCTGGCAGGGCTTCTCCTTTATGCTTCAGACAATGATGAAGAATATGAACTCAAACTTTGAGTCCTATTACAATACAAGATTTACGTCTGCTCGATACAGGTATAAATCCGTCGTCAAAGCTTTTGCCAAAATTTAACGAGATAAGCGGCGCAATACTGCGTTAAAAACAAGATAGGCACACCTCGAAATATGAAAATATTCCGTCGGTGTGCCTACTTATTTTTGCCTTGTCTTGCTTGCTTCTATCGTTAAATTACATTTAATCCTAACTTCAGATAAGCGGCGCATTACGTCGTTAACTTCAAGATGGGAGTCCCTCGAAATATGAAAATATTCCGTCGGGACTCCCACTTTCGTTGCCTAGTACTGCTTGCTTCTATCGTTAAATTACATTTAAACCCGACTTTAGATAAGCGGCGCAATACTGCGTTAAAAATTATAAACGAAGCCGTCTCCGTTGTGAGACGGATTTTTTTATCAATATTTTACTTGTTAAAGGTATATTTATCAAAAATAATTCTTGAAAAAGTGGAAAAATAATGCTACACTAATAAAAACTACAAACCGAAAGGGGAAACCTATGAAAAGATTTTTGTCACTTACCTTGGCATTGCTTATGCTTATAAGCTCCATGACGCTTTTGTTCTCCTGCAAGAAGGACGAAAATGACGGCGAAGGAAAAGCCGACAACGAGCAAAAGGTCTATGAAGAGGATTCTATATTTTACGAGAGAAGCCTTATATCCGATGACCTTGAAGCAGTAGATTATGGCGGACGTGAGTTCAGAATTGTAACTCATCAGCCCAAGGAATTTGTCGTTGAGGAAGAGGAGCGTAATCAGGGCAACCTCATCACCGACGCAAAGTTTGCACGTAACGAGGCTGTTGAAAAGCGCTTCAACGTAAATATCACTCTCGGATATACGGGTACCTACTCCGAGGTTTCCACCTACGTTTCCAAGACCGTGCTTGCAGGCACCGATGAATTTGATTTGCTTATGGGTATGGCGGTAGACACGGGAAGCCTTGTTTTGAAGAAGGTATTCCTTAACTGGTACGATATAGAGAACGTTAATTTCTCTAAGCCCTGGTGGGTATCCAGCAACACCGACGAGCTTACCGTCAACGGAGTTGCACCCATTGCCGTATCCGACTTCAACTTCTCCTCAATTACCTCCACCTTCTGTATGGTGTTCAACAAGAATCTTGCCGCATCCTATGAAATGGGTAATCTTTATCAGCTTGTTCTCGATGGAAAGTGGACCTTCGACAAGCTTCTTGAGCTTGTAAAGGGCGTATACGTTGACGACGGTAACGATAAGCGTGACGAAA
The DNA here is from genome assembly GCA_017558945.1 of Clostridia bacterium. Taxonomy (GTDB): domain Bacteria; phylum Bacillota; class Clostridia; order Oscillospirales; family SIG627; genus RGIG6353. The sequence continues at coordinate 2,510 of JAFYTG010000107.1, read as the reverse complement.
ACGACTTCTACGGTATGACTATGAGCAACGGTATGACCGTAAATGCTTTCCTTTGGGCATTTGACAATCCCATCTGTGTAAAGGATGAGGATGGCGTGCCTCAAATCGCTATCAAGACCGATAAGATAAATAACATCGTAAACAATATATATGACCTCATTTACAACACCGGTAGCGTATATTACGATGCTGGTGCCGTTTCGGGTACAAGCTATCCCACGGATATGTTCCTTGCTAAAAAAACCATCTTCGTACCCGTTGGACTCGGAAACTTCACAACCACCGGATTCCGTAACTTTGAAGATGACTACGGCGTTCTTCCCATGCCCAAATACGATGAAAATCAGGCAGAATATTTCACAATGGCAGACGGCTATCACACCGTACTCGCAGTGCCCAAGACCTGCCGTGATACCGCCTTCGTCGGTACTATCGTCGAGGCTCTCTCCGCAGAAACCTGGAAGACCGTAACCCCCACCTTCTATGAGATAGCGCTCAAGACCCGTTACCTCCGTGACGCCGAGTCCAAGCTTGTTCTCGACCTCGTAATCAACGGACGTACCTTTGACTTTGGCTACATCTACGACGGATGGCAGGGCTTCTCCTTCACCCTCCAGAGAATGATGGCGGCAGGCAATAACAACTTTGAGTCCCAGTACACAAAGGTTTTACCGAGTGCAAGGTACAGGTATAAATCTGTAATCAAAGCTTTCGCCAAAATTTAATCCTAACTTCAGATAAACTGCGCAATACTGCGTTAAAACCAAGATGGGAGTACCTCGACTTACGTAAGTAAGCCGTCGGCACTCCCACTTGCTTTTGCCTTGTCTTGCTTGCTTCTATCGTTAAATTACATTTAATCCAATGTTCAGATAAGCGGCGCAATACTGCGTTAAAAACAAGATAGGCACACCTTGAAATATGAAAATTGAGCAAGTTGCTCAAAAGTCAATCGAAGTGCAGACTTTTGGGCATACCGCTGCTTATGCATGGGAGCGTAAGCGAGTCGTAATGGAGTCGGTGTGCCTACTTCTTTTTTGCTTTGTTTTGCTTCTATCGTTAAATTACGTTAGTCCTTTTAAATAAAGAAAGCCGTCTCATTTCGAGACGGCTTTCAACCTTAATTATCAATTATCAATTAATTAATACTTGAGCTTAATTTCCTTGCCCTTCTTAGCGGAATCGTAGATACTTGTGAGCATAGCCTCGAGCTGAACAGCCTGCTCGATGTCAGAGCTGGGAGTCTTGCCCGTTCTGACACAGTCGATGAAGTGAGCAATTTCAAGCTCGAAGAAGTTTCCTGCGAAATCGCCCTCGGGAATCTCCTCGGTGATGCTCATTCCGTCGCCACGGAAAATCTTAAAGGGCTCCATAGTAGCACCTGCCTTATCGCCAACGACCATAGTAGCGTTTTCGATAGGACCGTTGAAAGACCAGGAGGTATCAAAATAGAGGGTAGCGCCGTTTTCAAAGCGGAAGAAACCGCAAGCGGAGTCCTCGGTGTCGAACTTGTAGTTTTCAACCGTTGTACCTGCCCAAGCGTTTTCCTTATCCTTTTCGCTTGCGCTGGGACGGTAGTCACCGATTCTGTAGGAAGCAGAAGCGGAAACGCTTACGGGCTTGGGACAGCCCATTAAGTACCATGCAAGGTCAATTCTGTGAACACCGATATCTATAACGGGACCTCCACCACTGTATGCGGAGCAGGAGAACCATCCGCCGGGGATACCTCTCTGACGAATGAAAGCGGTTCTGCCGTAGAATACGTCACCAAGCTCACCCTTGTCAACGAGGTCTCTGATATAGTTTGCTGTCTTCTGATAACGGAGAGGAGTAGCAAGCTGGAAGATAACGTTATTCTTCTTGATAGCCTTTCTCATTTCAAGAGCGCTCTTGAGGTTGTGAGAGGTGGGCTTTTCACAGATAACGTGCTTGCCTGCGTTTGCAGCGACAATAGTAACGGGACCGTGAGCAGCGGGCCAGGTACATACGTCAACGATATCTACCTCGGAATGCTTTTCGAGAAGCTCCTCAACGCTTGCGTATGCGTTCGGAATCTCATACTTTTCGGCACACTGCTTTGCTCTTTCAAAGTTGATATCCGCACAAGCAACAAGCTCTACGTCCTCAAGCTTTTTGTAAACGGGAAAATGGCTGTGAGAAATACTACCGCAGCCAACAATGGCAACCTTAAGCTTTGACATTTTTTCATCCTCCGAAAATTCTGTCGATATAAATTTATTGCTTTTTAACTGTTTTTATTATAGCTTGTTTAAATATTTATGTCAATAACTTTTTTTAAAAATGTGTGAAAAAACATCGGTTAAAACATATTTTTTATCACTCTGTTGACAAATTGAATATATTTAATTATAATGAATGTAGGATGTCGAAAAGGCAAAAAGCCTTTTCGAAGCTGATATATCAGCCTCCCCAAAAAGCAAATTGCTTTTTGGACTACATTCATTTGAACGAAAATCGACAGTTTTCTCAAAGAAAACTGTTAGCAA
>JAFYTG010000010.1 GCA_017558945.1 Clostridia bacterium | reverse complement strand
TTTGAAAACCGTGTGCGGTTTTCTTCCTTAACGTTTCCCGAACGGGAAACACATCATTTGACCGCAGGTCAAACATCATCGCCGCAGGCAATATAACTGCCGCAGGCAATATCACTTCTCCACTCTGTCCGCAAACACAAGCCTTCCACCACGGAAGACCCAATGCACGCCGTGATTTGAAACGAAGCTTATCTTCGCCGTATCGAAATCGGGAATTATTTTCTGCTCGGTGCATCCCTTTTCAACGTAATACTTTAAAAGACCCGAAGCCGAAAAGCGAAGGTAGTCAACGTATTTATTGAGTCCCTTGACCAATACACCGCCCGTAGAATGCATATTAGATCCGTAAATCATAAGAGGATTCGAGCCATTCGTCCAGCCGATACAAAGTCCTCGGTAGAATTTTGGCACGAGATTTGACTCCTGCGAGAAGGTATACGTTCCGATAGCCTTGTCGCAAAGAGGCTTACCGTGATGGACGTTCTCGATTATCCACTCGTCCGACGGATTTTCGTACGACTCACCGTTGACGGTCTTTTTGTCAAAATCAATTGAGATAAAGCACTTATCGGGAATATACATACCCGGATTGTGAGCATTTTCGGGAACGTACTCATTCGAGCCGTTGGTCGTAAACGCCTGCATATAAATTTTAGTGTCCGACGAGCCCTCCTCACCGTCATAATCCGAGAGGGCTACGGCACATTTTACACTTTTATGGATATGACCGCAGAAGCAACCGATGACGTTATTCGAGGTCTTTGAGGAATAGTCGTAGACCTTACCTCCCAGCTCGACCTTACCCTTTTCCTGAAAGGCGGTCAGCACGCGCAGAAGCATTCTCGGGCTCTTGAAATAGTTTGAGGCAGGCTCATTCTCGGCGTTACGCAGACTCTCGTCCACTCTGTCCCAACGCTTCCAACAGGAGCCTGCTCCCTCGTGCATCGGATAGAGAGGCGGATGAGTAAGCACGATAACGTCCCAATCATCCTCAAGAGTCAGAAGCCTCTCGGCAATCTCGACAATCTGCTTTTGCGGAATTATATAATAGTGAAAGGTCTTAGCACTATCGGTGCCAAAGACGTGTACGCGGTGCTTATGGTCGGCATACTCCTGAAGCCTGCGCCACTCCTTATCGTCGGGCATTGTGACGGGTGTCTCGTCATCCTTTTCAATACGAAGCCCCGACTCAACGAGAAGCTGAGCAACATCGTGATTTCCGAGTATTGAAAGCTTTCTGGCATGAGGAGCCATAATAGGCTCAAAGGAAACGGGATTAGGATATGTATTCGTATTGTCTCCAAGATCAAAGTCAGCCTCCTGTACACCCCACGGATAGCCGTGTGTATCACAGATAACGCTGTAACTCACCTTGCCCCTTTTACTCTTATAGTCTGCCATTTAAATCCCTCCTTACAGTACCATTGTACCACAGAGAGCCATATATTTGCAACATATTTTTGTGCTATATTTTTGTGAAATTATATCATATTTCTATCAAGCCATACGGGAAAGCATATCGAGAGTGACCTCATTTTTGTCGGGATTATTAAAGGACTCCAGCATATATTCCGCCATACGCTCTACCTCACGTCCGAAGCTACCTGCAATGTGAGGAGTGAGAATACAGTTATCAAGGCTATAAAACGGACTGTCCTCCGCAGGAGGCTCGGGATATGTCACGTCGAGAATTGCGGTGATATCCTCTCTTTTCCCAAGCACCTGACAAAGCCCCTCCTCGTCCACCTGCGCACCTCTTCCCGTGTTGATAAAGGTGGAGTATGGAGGCATTTTTTCAAAATGCTCTTTTTTCAGCATTTTAACGGTCTCAGGCTTATTGGCAAGGTGATTTGAAACCACCGTACAGGTGGAGAATATCTCGTCAAGACTTGCCCTTTGAATCCCTAATTCCTCGGCACGCCCGTCGGATAGAAACGGGTCAAAAAATTTCACGCTCAAATCGTAATCTGCAAGCCTTTCACAGACCATTGAGCCTATCATACCAACGCCGATTATACCGACGGTACAGCCGTAATTTCCGTTGTACTTGCCGTATACGTCAACCGCCCTCGCTCTCTCGCCTCGGCTTGCAAGAGCGGACGACTTGAAAAAGCCCTTGTTTGCAAGAATAATCTGTGCAACCGTATACTCGGCAACGGGCACGGCATTCGCTCCCCACGCCGAATAAACTCGGACTCCCGACTCAAGAAGCTCACGGGCAAAGCCCTGCACCGTGCCTGCGGCGTAATATACCGCACGAAGCCTCGGAAAATATCGGGCTATTTCCTCGGACGTGAAATGAGGCATACCCCAGGTTGAAAAGATGCACTCGGCATCCATATTCTCAACCAAATCCTCTTTTGTATAAATCTTATCCTCAACGCCCTCATCAAAAAGCCTCTGCTTTATCCACTCGGGATAAACTCTGCCAATCTGAAAAGCGTCTCCCAAAAAAATCCCCTTCATATTCCCTCCGTAATTTTAAAAAGCGCCTCCGCCTCACGCTCAAGGCTTTCAAGTCTGCCGTCGGGCATAAATTCAAGAAGAAGAGTACCCGACCCGAAAAGCTCAAGATACCGTTTCCAAGTATCCACCGCCTCGATAAGAGGATATTTTTTATCCCCCTCCCAATTGAAAACGTGGATATTTTTCACAAACGGCGCAACAGCCTTAGCCGATGCGATATTCTCCTCAACCGTGCGATACTGATTCGGTTGCCAATACATACGGAAATTATCAGAATCCACCTCACGCATAAGCTCAAGGCTCGACTCCGCCGTATCGGTATAGGTGCCCTGATGACACTCCATACAGAGAGTGACTCCCTCACGCTCGGCAATTGCAGAAGCCTCTCGGCAGATATCAAAAAGCGCATTCTTATCCGAGCACTCACCGCTTCCGCAAGCTCCGCACCAAAGCCTTAAAATATCCGTACCCAATACACGCGCCGTTTCAATATACGACTCAAGCTCGCAAATCGGCGTTACGCCTAACTTAAAATAAGTTCCGTAGGACGAGCATTTCGCACCGTCTATCCTACCGCTACCCACGGGAGCGTGTACGTCACTCCCCCATTCAACCGCATCAAGCGATGCCTTTTTCACGGCATCCACGATATCAAAAACACTTCTGTCCCTGAAGGATATCGAGCAAAGCCCCGTATTAAATCTCATATTTTCTACCCATTTCCACGTGTATTCCTCGGCTCTCCACTCTGACGAAGCGGTAGCGACCGTTTCTGTTACAGAAAACGCCCTCGTCACTCACGACACTTTCGTCGTATGTGTAACGGCATAAGCAATCCTTGTACTCAACCGTTGCACCCGCAGTCGAGAAGGAGTGCTCCACCTTATTTTTTCCGTCAAACTCAAAGAGCGGAATGACAAGACCGACCCGTCCCTTACCCTCAAGCGTGATATCCACACCGCCCTCACTCAATGAGCATCGGGCCTTTACGGTCACGCCCTTCATATCGCAAAGGTATTCAACAAAATTATCACCACTTGAAAGGAGGGTATATTTTGCATATTTTTCACTGCCGTACAAAATTTTCCCGTCATTCTCACACCATACCGCAAGGGACATACCGCGCGGATTATCCCACTCAAGCCTGATGGTATCGGTTTTCGGAGGACATGGCAAGGAGAGACAAAGCTGTGACGGGCATCCGTTTTTGTGAACTCTGCCAAGACCGTTTGCATCGTAATGGAAATCCGCCTCCGTGTCAAATTCAAGAAAATATCCGTTTGAATTAAGGAAGGTTTTATGAAAGAAGTCGCTCGTTGACACGCAGTAGCCACCCTTTTCACAAACGGCAACGGACGGCTTTATATCCTCCCTTGCAAAGAAGTAGGCAAAGGAAAGATTTGATGCCAGCGTTATCATATATTTGTCAAAATAGCCGTATGGCTCACTGCCGATAAAGGAATCCTTATCGTAATAATTCTTGATGTGAGTAAACTCTCCGTCAAAAATGCAGGAGCGTGTATATTCAGCCGATTTTATCGCAGCCGCACGGCAAACGGACGCCCTCTCAAAATCTCCCCTCTCGGCAAGACGGCAAGCCTCCATCTCAAAAATCGAGGTTAATAACGGCTCGTTGTGGTAAAACTGCGAGCTCCGTCCGCCGTAGGCTATCTCACCGTTAACCGACTGCATTTTCAATTCAAGGTCAAGCCCCTTGTCCAGAATATCCTCGATAGCTCTCTTGTGTACTCCGTCATAGCCGAAGCGTAAAAGAGAGTTGAAAAGCATACGGGGTACGAGGTCGTAAACCATCGGACAGTTAGGGTCCATATACATTCCGTTTTCGTCAACGAAGCGTATCTGATTTGCAAGCTGTGACTCCACGAAATCGTTAATTTCAAGTCCGCACCAGCGAAGGCGCACGTATTCACTCACCGCGCCGAAGAGCGCCCAGTTTCCGATATGCGTTTCAAGGTCACGCGCTATCATCATATAGCAATCCCACGGATTGATTTTCGCAATGCGCTCACGCCACTTTTCTATAAGCTCCTTCGGGCATCTGCCGCGCTTTTCAAGGAGCGCAAGTGAGCAGACCACCTCACGCACGCTGAACTCGTTTGCCGCCTTCACCTTGAGAAAATACTCGGTGCAAAGGTCCATTATCTCGCAGAATACGGGGAAATACCTCTCACAGCGACCGTTTGCCATAAGTATACCGATATTTGCGGCAATTCTCGGAAAGCCGTGCTCGGTCAAGCCGTCACGCTTAACACGGTCTATAAAATCCGCAATACGCTCATCGTCATACGCCGACAAGGCACGCTCCATTATATCAAGATATATCTCTCTCATTTTTACCTCACGTTTTTGTCAATTCTGTATTCACTCCAGACCGTCTCAAAGGGAATATTCTCCGAGGGTATTTCACGGACGGGACGCCATTTTATCCCGACCTCTCCGTTACGGATACTCACCTCTTGAATTTTATCCCTGAAATCTCTGTTTTCGGGCTTGAAATCCTTCAAGTCACCCTTGAAATACAGAGCAGAGCCACGGCTTGTGCCTACCGTTTTATAAAAGTCGAGCATTGCCTCAAGCATAACCCTCTGCACCGTCACGGTGTCCCTTAGCCGTCTGTCGCTCGACGGTAAAAGAGTATTGAGATATTCAAGGTATTCCTTCATTCCGTCAATATCACGCACAGCGGCGGCAATGTCACTCATTCTGCACCGAAGGGTATTGATATCAACCCCGATATCACACCCGCCAAGACTGAAAATATAGTCAACGGGCTTGATTTCACGGGGATGGGCAAGGATGTACTGAGAGGCTCTGAGCGCTCCCACCTGACCCGAATTGAGAGCCGAGCCACCCGGACGGGTAACACCGTGAGTGCCTGCACACTCACCCACCGCAAAGAGCCCCTCAACGCTCGTCTGCCACCACTCGTTTACCGAAATACCGCCGTTGCAATGCTGAGCCGAGAGCGCAATCTCAAGCATCTCACACTCAAGGTCAACCCCTTTATTAAGATACAATTCATAGGCGGGCATATTCATTTTTTTGAGTCTGTCAATCGGTCTGCCGAAGCAAGCGCCCACCCCCTCGAGATAGGAGTACGCCTCATCCGACAAGCCCTTGAAATCAAAGTCAAAGGGATTCTCTCTCCAATCGAGAAACACCCGTCTTTTCAAAACCGTCCTCTCACGCCATACGGCGATATCAAGCCTTGACGAGCCGTCAAGCCTTGCCGTATTGAAGGGCCATTGATACCCCTTCATAAACAGAGAGGTAAGCGCATCGTATTTATCGTCGAAGTATTCCTCAAGAAGATTGTGCTCGACTCCCGATTCGTCAACCGAGACTACTCTCGGAAGTGTCTGCATATAGGTTCCCGACACGTTCCAACGTGGATTTACAGAGGCAAGACCGTACTGCCACTCGGTGATATTCTGCACCGAAGCCCCTGCCCATAAGGCAAGACCCGTCGAGCCCGTGTGACCCACGGGATAAACGCTATCAGCGTAGACTCCCGCAGGACCGCCCGTCGCAAGCACCACCTCACCACAGGAAATCACGACCTCTTCGTCACCGTCACGGCACAGAACACCTATGACACTATTGTCCTCTGTTAAAATTTCCTCGGCGTAGTATTCGTACACCGTAGCGCCAAGCCTCTCGGCATAGGACTCAAGCGCCTCGGTCATATCCCTTGATGTAAGAGGACCTGCACTCGTTGCCCTTGCGTACGGGTCGTGGTCGGTCTTGTAGCCGATATATTCTCCACAGCGGTTAACGGGAAACTCAACCCCCAATTCAACGAGTCGCATAAAGCATCTCGTTGAAAGAGCGGCTTCAACGAGAGCGTTATCACCGTCAACGCATCCGCCGTTGAAAAGGTCACGCGCCATAAGTCGAGTGCTGTCGGGCGTATCACCGCCCAAGCCCAATTTATAATAGGTCTGCTTGTCACTACCCGCATTTCTCGATGTGCCGAGAGTCTTTTTCTCGGTCACCATGACCGCATCTCTGCCACCCTCAAGAAGTCTTGTAAGCACGGCGTAGCCCGATGCACCCGAGCCGATAACCACCGTGCCGTGAGATAAGCGTCTCATCATAGCCTCCTTATCCGAAATCCGCCGTCAACGCTTATCGACTCACCCGTAGTATAGGGAAGTGAGCCGTTGACCAGCATCCATACCGCCTCCGCCACTTCCTCGGGAGTGCCCCAACGCTTAATGGGAAGAAGTCCGTTTTCTATAAGTCCGTCGTACTTTTCAACGACGCCCTCGGTCATTTCGGTTCTGATAATTCCGGGTCTCACCTCGTTTACCGTGATGCCGTACTCGGAAAGTCTGTCGGCAAAAAGCTGTGTAATCATAGACATTCCCGCCTTTGAAATGCAATATTCCGCACGGGAGGTCGAGCTTGTGTAGGCGGAAATCGATGAGATATTGACGATTGCACCGCCTCCGCCTTTTTTTATCATTCCACGGGCAACCGCTTGAGTGAGAAAGAGAGTGCCCTTTGTGTTAACGCTCATTACCTCGTCGTAGCTTTCCTCGGTCATTTCGAGTATATCCCGTCTTTCACGGGGAGCAATTCCCGCAACGTTTACAAGTGCGTCAACCTCACCTGCACACTCCACCAGCCTTAAACGGTCAGCGTCTTTGGAAACGTCTCCCTGAACGTAGGTGAAATTCTCACGCTCTGCAAGATCTCCGAGCCTTTCGAGAGGTCTGCGGCTCATTCCGAATACCTGCCACCCCTCCGAAAGAAGCCTCTCAACCACCGCGCGACCTATTCCGCTTGACGCTCCCGTCACTATCACCTTTTTCATTTCATACCTCCGCAAAGTGCCTTATATATCGGCAAATATACCTCTTTATCTCTCACAACGCAACCGGGAGTACCGTTGGGCCTTCTCATTATCTCGGTACATTTTGAGCAACAGATACAAAGCTTATCCCTCTTCATTTCTCCGCCTCTTAAAATATCGAGAGCAAAGTCGGGATAGGCAAGAATTGTCCTTCCGAAGCCTGCAAGGTCAAAGCCTCCGTTTTTAATATAACCCGAGGCAACGTAAGGTGCTGCCGCTCCGAGATAGGTCATCGCCGAGGAAATTATCTTCATATCGGGCACACCGCGTTTTATCTCGGCAATGCCGTCAAGCATTCTCAAAACTCCCTCAAGTGGATGCTCCTCGGCGGTATAACCTCCGTTTGCAAAGGGACGGTTGACGTGAGGATTGACGTAAGGATTGCCCATCGTTATATTGAGAAGCCTCATTCCCTCGCGGTAAAGGTCAGAAACGAGTCGGATTCCCTCACTCCAATCGGGGACTATTCCCTCGCTTCCCACTCCAAAGCCGTAAGGGTAAGGGAAGCCGTCGTACACGTTAAGCCTTGAGGTTACCGCAAATCCGCTTGAGCAGGAGGCAATAGCACCTCTCACGCTCTCACGCAGAAGCCTTGTGCGGTTTTCAAACGAGCCTCCGTATCTGCCCTCTCGGTTGTAGGCTGACAAAAGCTCGGAATTTAAATATCTGTGACAGCACTTTATATCAACCCCGTCAAAGCCCGCTTTTTCTGCTAAAGCAGCTCCCTTTACAAGAGCCTCTCCAACTCGGTCGAGGTACTCGTCGGTCACAATTCTGTCACTTGAAATGGGATTGTCCTTTTCAAAAATCGGATTGTTATAGGCAATGAGAGGCGCAGGCACGCCGTGAGGCTTTGAGTAGCGTCCCGAGTGAGTTGCCTGCATAATTACGACGGGCGCATAGCCGTTGGTACGCATACCGTCCTCTCTGATTTTCTCCACCTGACGCTTGAAGGAGTCGAGGTTGCCCTCGTTTATCCATAGCTGACGGGGATTCGCACGCCCCTCCTCCATAACGGCGGTAGCCTCAAACCATATAAGACCCGAGCCACCCTCGGACAGCCTCTTGTAGCGCCTTTCGGTAAGAGCGTCGGGACTGCCGTCAGCCTTACCGTCACAGCCCTCCATAGCCTGACACACAAGGCGGTTGGGTATATCAAGGCATCCCGCCTTAACCCTCTCACCAAGCACAGCCACGCTTTCCGAGAAGGGAATTTTTATTCCAAGCTCATCGCATTGCATTTGAAAATCCATCGTATCCGTATAAACCGACCTTTTGATACCAACATCTCCCGTCATTTATTTCTTTGATTTTATTTTAATGTAAAAACTGCATTTTATCAATATATTTTCTGCATATTTTTATGTAAATCTTGCAAAAATCAGAGTTGTGTATTATAATTGCGGTATCAGGATTTTTAAAGGAGCAATTATGAACGAGCTACAAGAGGTTTATTATTCAAGTGAGCCAAACCGTAAAAGCACCCACTATCACGACTCGCACCAGATAATACTTATAGTTAAAGGAAGAATACGAATCACCCTCGACAAGACCGTTATCGAGGCAGGAGAAAAAAGTCTGCTCATATTCAGCCGATACGAAAACCATTCGGTCGAGGTTTTAAGCGAGGAGTACGAAAGGTATGTTCTGCGTATTTCTCCCGTCTCCGACAGCCTCTTTTCTCCCCTCTCCTACCGTCCGCAAGGATTTTCAAACTGCATCAGCCCAAGGCGTTTCGACACACTTGAAGCGATTTTCAAGGAGCTTTGCCGTGAATACGAATCAAATGAGCCTCACCGTGAGGATATGCTCGACCTCCTCTGCCGCAAGCTTATGATAAGCGTCAAGCGCGAAAGCCCATCGTATGAGGAAAATCCGCTTGTTTTGGCGGTGCAAAAGCGACTTGAAGCCGACTACGCTCAGCCCCTTACTCTGACAGCCCTCGCCCTTGAGCACTCAGTCAGCCCCTCAAAGCTCTCTCACGAATTTAAAAGGGTCACGGGATGGGCGGTTATGGAATACCTCACCTCCTGCCGAATCGCCTCGGCTAAAGCTATGCTCACCCACTCCCCCCTCCCCGTTGGTGAAATCGTCTCCCTCTGCGGATTTTCCGACTCCTCAAACTTCAGCCGTACCTTCAAGGCTCATACGGGTATGACGCCTCTCGATTTCAGAAAAAAGTTTAAATAATTAATAGCGGATAATAATGTACAAAACGTAATGAATAATGAAATCGCTACGCTAATGAATATTGAAAAATGAAAAATCAATGAAGAAAATCGCCTTTGGTGATTTTCAACCGAAATTATTCATTATTCATTATTAAATATTCATTCGCAGTCAGTGGTTGAAAGCTTCGCTTTCTCCATTTTATTCGATTATTATCTGATTAATTTTTGAAAACCGTGTGCGGTTTTCTACCTTAACGTTTCCCAACGGGAAACATATCGAGTTGCGTCAGC
>JAFYTG010000106.1 GCA_017558945.1 Clostridia bacterium | reverse complement strand
TAAAAGATGGGGAAGCCTCGGCTTGAGCTTTCCTCTTTTTTGTGAAAAAGCTGCCCTTGATTTGCTCGTTTATCAGATTTTTTTATTTTTTCAAAATTTATTGACAACCACAATAAAATATGGTAATGTAGGCTTATAAAATAGACTTGGATGCCTATTATTGCGGAGGATACTATCTATGATTAAAGAAACGAAAAATACGATTGTTTTTGAGAACCTTTACGTTAAAATTGAAATATCCAAAAAGGATGCAACCGTTCTTTCCATTACCGATAAGACAAGCGGAGAAAGCGTTATGGGCGAGTCTGTTTCCTTCTTTCAGCTTTTTCAAATGATTGGTGACGACGATGATAAGCCGTTTGACTACGTCAAAGGTGTTGAAGTAGGCGGAAGTAAGACCGAAAAAGGCTCTGTTAAGCAGGCTGTTGAGACCACGTCGCTTGACTATGCCGACGGCATTATCACCGTAAATACTGTTTTGGGCAAGGTTGAGGTCAAGGTCGGGATATATGACGACTGTATGACTCTTGAAATTATGAACAAGCTTCCCCGTGGCGCGTATTCCTTCGTATTCGGTAACGCTAAATTTGAATATGATATTGATAACCCCGAGACTCTTCGTGCAACCGACGTTGCAATGACCGTCAACACCAAGCCCTTCTTCTATCCCGATGGCTTCAAAAAGGAGATTAAGGGTGAGGCGTTTGAGCATCTCGGCGGTGTAAAGGGTGCAAAACTCGGTATTGTAATTGCTCCCGAAACCGTACTCCGAGAGGCTCTCAAGTCGGTTTGCTCTCTCATAGACAAAAATAAGGGTCTTGTTTTAAAGTCCGCAGGTCCCTGGGCTCAGGATAATCCTATGAGCTACGGCGATTACATCATTTCGGGTGAGACCGAGAGAAATCAGCTTATCAAGGACGTTGAATTTTTCAAGACCATCGGCGTTGACCAGGTCGACTTCCATCAGGGCGATTCTACCTTCCGTCAGGGTGACTTACATTATTACAAATATGAAAACCACGCCGACTTCAAGAAGCACGTTTCCGACTTGCTTGAGGCTAACGGTATGCAGGCAGGTCTCCATACCTACGTTTATTATATCCACCCCGACTGTCACGAATTTCTTGCCGATCCCAAGTGGCAGGCGGATCTTGATAAGGACGAGGAGTTTACTCTCGCAGAGGACGTTTCGGCAGATGCGGACTTCTTCCCGACCGTTGAGTCAACCGCGGGTCTTTCCGATTACTACGGCTTCTTTACCCGTAATCTTCCTTACTTCCTCATCGGTGAGGAAATAGTAAAATATACCAATCATCCTCAAGGCTTCAAGACCTGCATCAGAGGTATAGGAGGCACAAAGCCCGTGGCTCATAAGAAGGGGGAGAGGATACACCATCTTATTGGTTGCTTCTACCTCTTTGCACCCGCCGCAGGCAGTGAGCTCTTCAAGAAGATTGCACACGTTACCGCCGAGACCTATAACAAGGGTGGCTTCAAGATGATTTATCTCGATGCACTCGACGGTATGGACAGACATTGTAAGCCTGACGAGCGCTGGTACTACTACGCACTTTTCGTACACGAGATTTGTAAAAACTGTGAAATTGACCCCATAATTGAATATTCCGCTATGGACCCGTCAATCTGGGCAGCAAGAGCAAGAGTGGGTGCTTGGGATTATCCCTATCGCTCATATAAGGCGTTCAACGAAATTCATCACAAGGACCTTAAGGCGTTCGCTCGCCGTCATTATGCTTGTACTCTCGGTTGGTATAACTACTATCCTATGTCCGACCGTCAGCCCGGTAACTATCACACCCGTTATCATCATTGGGATTCCATTGACCATATGGGAAGCCTTGCGGTAATGTATAACTATTCCACCGTATTTCAGGGATTCAGTGCAGGTATCCGTGACAGATATGAGGGCTATCGCCGTAACGTTGAACTGTACAAAATGTATTCCGACTTGAGAAAGTCAAAGTATTTCAGCGAGGAAACACTTGCAAAAGCACGTGCTAATCCTTATGAAAAGGCTATCGTAAAGAGGGCTGACGGCAAGTATACCTTCGTTGAAAGGAATTATCAGACCAAGCGTCTCTTTGATGCTCTCGACGAAAAGCGTAATACCGTATCCTTTGAAAACCCATTCAAGAAGCAGACTCCCTTCGTGAGAATTGAAGCAGGTATGTCCACTCTCGGTGACGAGCCTATGGTCCTCTATCCCTTGAACGAGAACTGTTACATCAAGGATCTTTGCAAGAAGATTTCCTTCGGCGGTGAGCTTGATCTTACGAATAACCTTGCCATGAAGGTTCGCGTTAAGGGTAACGGTAAGAAGGGCTCAATCGGTATCAAGACCTACTGTGCATCCAATAGTGAGCACGGTCACGGACTTTATATTATTGATACCGACTTTGAGGGCTGGCGTGAGTTCGTTCTCTGTGAGGCTGATAACGGTACCCGTCCCGAGCTTGAATTTGAGAAGGGCGACGGTGCTTATCCTATCTACCGAGCAGGTCTTAACGTAAATCGCTTAACGGGTATCGAGGTTAAGGTTACGGGTGACGTTGACGGCGTGTTTATGTCCAGTATAGTTGCTTGCCGCCACGTTTACGACGTTATCAAGAATCCTACCATAAGCATCGGTAAGCAGACTCTTATGTTCGAGTGCGAGCTCAAGTCTACCGACTTTATCGAGTTTGACGGTGAAAAGGCTGTCGTTGTTGACCGCTTTGCAAATGAAAAGCCTATCTACTTCACGGGTACCTGCGAAGTGCCCAAGGGTAAGTACGACGTTAAGTTTGTTGCTACCTCTTCTCTTAACAAGTGCCCCGTAAATCTTCATATAACGATGGGTACAACAGGCAAAGAAAT
>JAFYTG010000009.1 GCA_017558945.1 Clostridia bacterium | reverse complement strand
GTCCGGAATAGTCAACACGCTTACCGAGAAGGTTCTGACGGAAGCGTCCCTGCTTACCTCTGAGCATCTCGGAAAGAGACTTGAGGGCACGGTTGTTAGGTCCGGTTACGGGACGTCCGCGACGTCCGTTATCAATGAGTGCGTCTACCGCCTCCTGAAGCATACGCTTTTCATTCTTGATAATGATTTCGGGCGCACGCATTTCGAGAAGCTTCTTAAGACGGTTGTTACGGTTGATAACTCGACGGTAAAGGTCGTTCAAGTCGGAGGTCGCAAAGCGTCCGCCGTCGAGCTGTACCATCGGTCTGATTTCGGGAGGAATTACGGGAAGAACGTTAAGAATCATCCACTCGGGACGGTTTCCTGAAAGGCGGAAGGATTCTACCACCTCAAGACGCTTAACTATTCTCGCTCTCTTCTGACCCGAAGCGGTTGCAAGCTCAAGCTTAAGGTCCTTGGAAATCTGCTCAAGATCCATCTCTGCAAGGAGCTTCTGAATATATTCAGCGCCCATACCTGCATCGAACTTGCACATCTTTTCCTTTGCCTCACGGTACTCCATCTCGGAGATGACCTGCTGCTTGTCAAAGCCCGAGTTACCGGGATCAACAACAACGTACTGAGCAAAGTAGAGAACCTTTTCAAGCTGCTTGGGAGATATATCAAGAAGGAGACCCATTCTTGAAGGAATTGCTCTGAAATACCAGATGTGTGAAACAGGTGCTGCAAGAGTGATGTGTCCCATTCTCTCACGGCGTACCTTCTTGGTTGTAATTTCAACCTCACACTTCTCACATACCTTGCCGAGATATCTTACCTTCTTGTACTTTCCGCAATAACATTCCCAGTCCTTAGTAGGACCGAAAATCTTCTCGCAGAAAAGACCGTCACGCTCGGGCTTTAAGGTACGGTAGTTGATGGTCTCGGGCTTGGTTACCTCGCCGTATGACCAGGAAAGTATAGTTTCAGGAGAAGCAAGACCTATTTTAATTTTGGCAAACTCTGTATTATCCATCGTTTTCTCCTCCTTTAATTAAAATCATCATAGTCTTCGTCGGATTCGTCGGAGCTTGAGTAATCGCCTGCATCGTTGTACTCGTCATCGTACAGGGGATCCTCCATATCGTTCTCAACGGTTCCGATAAGCTCGGGATCAATATTGTCTTTAACGGCACGGATCTTTGCGGTTTCCTCCTCGGCAATCTCGTGGAGATCTATTTCACGGTCCTGATGGTCAAGAGCACGAATGTCAAGACCGAGGGACTGAAGCTCCTTAACGAGTACCTTGAAGGACTCAGGGATACCGGGAGTAGGAATATTCTGACCCTTAACGATAGCCTCGAATGCGTTAACACGTCCAACGGTATCGTCAGACTTAACGGTAAGGATTTCCTGAAGCGTATAAGCTGCGCCATATGCCTCAAGTGCCCAAACCTCCATCTCACCGAATCTCTGTCCACCAAACTGCGCTTTACCGCCGAGAGGCTGCTGAGTAACGAGAGAGTAAGGACCGGTTGAACGGGCGTGAATCTTATCGTCAACGAGATGGTGAAGCTTCAAGAAGTACATAATACCAACGGTTACGGGATTGTCAAAGGGCTGACCGGTACGTCCGTCGTAAAGCACGGTCTTACCGTCTATTACCTTAAATCTACCTTCTTCGGCAAGACTTGCAAGGTAATCCTTATCCTGACGCTCCTCGTCGGTAATACGGCGAAGCTCACGGTTGCCGTTGTCGTCGAATATTTCCTCATAAATGTTCTTGCTGTCAACGTTCTCGCCGGGCATAACGTCACGGTCGAGCTGAGCAAGTCTCTGAAGCTCTGCGATATTTTCCTCTTTTGCTCCATCGAATACGGGAGTCATTATCTTGAAGCCAAGCTTACGTGCAGCAATTCCAAGATGTACCTCGAGAACCTGACCGATGTTCATTCGGGAAGGAACGCCGAGGGGGTTGAGTACGATATCAAGGGGAGTACCGTCGGGAAGGAAGGGCATATCCTCGGAGGGAAGTATGCGGGAAACGACACCCTTGTTACCGTGTCGACCTGCCATTTTATCTCCGACAGAAATCTTTCTCTTCTGCGCAACGTATACCTTTACGACCTTGTTAACTCCGGGAGGAAGCTCGTCCTGATTGTCGCGCGTGTAGACCTTAACGTCTACGATTATACCGCTTTCACCGTGAGGAAGCTTGAGAGAGGTGTCACGCACCTCACGTGCCTTCTCACCGAAGATAGCACGGAGAAGTCTCTCCTCTGCGGTAAGCTCTGTTTCACCCTTGGGTGTAACCTTACCGACGAGAATATCTCCGGAATGAACCTCTGCACCAACTCTTACGATACCGTCTGCATCAAGATCCTTGAGTGCCTCGGGACCGACCGAGGGAAGCTCACGGGTGATTTCCTCGGGACCGAGCTTGGTATCTCTTGCTTCGTGCGAGTATTCTTCTATATGAATAGATGTATATACGTCATCTCTTACGAGACGCTCGTTGATAAGAACTGCGTCCTCGTAGTTGTAGCCCTCCCAGGTAACGAAGCCGATAAGGGCGTTCTTACCGAGGGAAACCTCACCGTTCTTGGTAGCGAGACCGTCGGCAATAACCTCACCGACCTCAATTCTCTCACCGCGGGAAACGATGGGACGCTGGTTGTTACAGGTACCCTGGTTGGTACGCTTGAACTTGATAAGAGGATAGGTGTCGAGAACACCCTCGTCGTTGCGGATAACTATCTCATCCGCGGAAACGCTCTCAACGATACCTGCTCTCTTACAGAGAACGGTAACGCCGGAGTCAACCGCAGCCTTGTACTCCATACCCGTACCTACGATGGGAGACTCGTTAATCATCAAGGGAACAGCCTGCTTCTGCATGTTTGAACCCATGAGTGCTCGGGAGTTGTCATCGTTTTCAAGGAAGGGGATAAAGGCGGTTGCAACGGATACGACCATCTTGGGAGAAACGTCCATATAGTCGATATCAGCAGCGTCTACAACAACGATTTCCTCTCTCTGACGTGCGGTAATCTTCTTGTTTGCGAAGCAACCGTTAGCGTCGAGGGGCTCGTTTGCGGGAGCGATGATAAATTCATCCTCCTCGTCAGCGGTAAGATAGTGTACCTCGTTGGTAACCACTCCCGTCTCCTTGTCTACCTTGCGGTAGGGAGCCTCGATAAAGCCGAAGGGGCTGATGCGGGCAAAGGTGGAGAGATAGGAGATAAGACCGATGTTAGGTCCTTCAGGTGTCTCGATAGGACACATTCTACCGTACT